>NZ_LXTU01000060.1:0-88120 GCF_001683935.1 Rothia sp. ND6WE1A
TAGGGGTCTCGGTAGCCTAAGCGGACTCGGTGCGGTATAGGGCTTCCACCCTATACCGCACCATTTCTGTTTAATAACGCAGAGTCTCGACGGCGACGTCGTCGCCCGCCGCAGGAGTCGCAGCAATCTCCCGGCGGTGCTGCAGACCAACCACAATCCACAGCATCACCGTGATGAACATAGCGATAACCGGAATCGCTGAAATCACCAGGGGACCTTGCGCGATGTAGTCCAGATTGTCATTGGAACCGTGCAAGCGCGAACCAATCCACATGGGCCCGGCATACAAACCGATAACTCCAACCCACGCGCAGATCTGCGCGGCAATACGCATCCCGGTGGATGCGCGGGAGAAAAAGGCGGGGAAAGCGTCCAGCCACAGAGCTGCCACCAGCAGAGGCAGCCAGGTGTTGTGGTGGGACCAGCTGATAGGGCTCATGGAAACCATCAGGAAGGCGTTCAGTGCTACCTGTGAAAGCACCATCTTGTGCTTTTCGAGAATAGGAATAAGAAGCGCGATGCCCACCAGTAGCACGAGAATCAGCCCGTAGTGCATCAGCTTCAGTCCCGCACCGGTAAGCCCTAAGTGCATGAGCCAGCCCTGAATTGAGATGTTATCGAGGTAGTTAATATTGCCGACGCGCGAGGGGTCAGAAACCGCCGACGTCCAAAATTCCACTGCCTCAGAAGGCAAAAAGAGGAAACCGATGCCCACGGTTGCCAAAAATGAAAGACCGAGAGTGATAACGCCCTTGATATCCTTGCGCATCAACAAAATGAGACCAAACGCCAACGGGGTGAGCTTAATACCACCGGCAATACCGATGAAGAAGCCGCGGGGAAGACGAGTTGCCGGGCGCAAAAAGTCCCAGAGCACCAGCAACATAATGAGCGGGTTAATCTGGACCAGGTTCAAGCCGCGGAGCCAGGGACCGGACCACAGAATCACTGCCATGAGCAACACGATGGTACCGGTTCGCCCTAAATAGCGCTGCAACGGAAGCACGCGGCCGCGCTTGTTGGCGTAGTTAAGAATAAGGACCGAGAGCCAGAATGCCACCGCGTAGGCAAGGAGCATCATCAGCACCACGCCCAGCCACTTAGGAATGAAGGCAATCGGCACAAAGAGTAACGCCGCAAACGGTGGGTAAGTAAAGGGAAGGGAGAAGTTCGGGCCCAAACGAAGCAGGTCGATAACGTAGAGATCTTTGTCAAAGCCCTCGTTATTGAACACGGTCATCGCGCCATAACGGTACACCGAGAAGTCCAGCGCGCCCACGGTCAACGCATAGTTCATCGTGTACCCGATAACAAAGGCAAGTACAGCGAAGGCGGCAACAATCGCCCATTTTTTAGGCTGCATTGATCCGGCGGATATCGAAGGGGTGGGCGAGGTGCTCATGTGTGCTCCGGAGGTGGTAGGGGTGGTTCTAGTTAGCGCGGTGGGACGACGTTGAATCCGACTCCCCCTGCGGCGTCTTGGCAGTTGCCACCAAGTTAGTACCGCGGTTTTTACGCTTCTGACGTGCGGAGACTTTACGTTCCTTCTTGGGCTTTTTGGGGAGCGAAGCGATGATGAGCGCCAGCTCTAGAACAAGCAGGAAGAAAGAGGCGTAATACACGTAAATGGAGGGGTAGAAATACCACAGTGAGCCCACTACACCGACGATGGTGACAATCAAGCTGATGGCCGCCAGCCCCAAAATCATAAAGTGCGGCCCCTGAAATCGCTCAGAAGTTGAGGGGTTGCGCCATGACAGATAAACGATCATGAGCAGGAAGAGGATGGGGAAGAAGACCTGACCAGAAATCACCAGGGCGTTCCCGGTGTATTGGAACATTCCGAGGGCCTGGGTAATCATCGAGGCAACGAGCAACAAGGATGCGGGCAAAGATTTCACGACAGTAAGTCTACCTTCTACCCGCAAGTCGTCCCGTGAGATTTGCTATGGGGTCTGGCATCCAGCGCCTGGGTTAGTTGGCTAGGCAGTCACAAAATAGGTGATGGCGGCTAGGGCAAAAACGGTTCCGGCCGCGAGCGCGCATCCGAATTCCACCACAATACCAATGCCCATCGATTTGAGCGCTTGCAAAGTGGCGGGTACAGCTTGGCTGAAGTTGCGGCGTCGGTTAGCTTCGCTGAGGTAGAGACCTGCGGCAAAGCCTATGAACAAACCCACCACGGGAATGACGAACATGCCCACTACCGCACCCACTGCACCCCAGAGAGTGGACGAGTTGGGGATTCTTTCGCGTTTGAGGGTTCTGCCGGTGAGGAGTAGCTGCGCCGTCATGCCAAGAACAAGGAGGACGCCGCCGAGTCCCAACGCCCACCAGCCTTCGGGGGCGCGCACGGTAAAAGCCCACAGCACAATGCCGCCGAGCGCAAGAATGGATCCAGGCAGAATAGGGTAGATGATGCCTACGCATCCGATACCGATTGCTAGCGCCGAGATAATGGTAATGATTACGTCTAATGCCATGGGTTCACTTTATCCGAGGAAGCCCAGATTCACCGGGTTCGACGTCGAGAGCACACGATTTGCCCACAAGCACAGCGAAGAAGCGTGTGTTGTGGGGAGTTGCTGTGTTTTCGGCACAAACTATAATTGCATTATCCATGCAAATTTTATGATGCCCAAAGGATCCCATGCCTTCCCAGAAGCTCCCCCTCAGCACCTCCGCGAACTCGCCCTCGCCCTCGCCCTCGCCGGAGCAAATTGCCCGCCGGGCGTCGGGGCGCGCAACCTGGCATCGGAAAGCATCCAAGCCAGTGAGCGTATGGATGATTCTGCTGTTCATCCTTATCTTTGTGCACCGCTGGGTACCTAATTCCACCTGGTTGATGGTCCACATGGTTACCCTGGGGCTCATCACAAATTCCATTTTGATATGGAGCCAGCACTTCACCGAAGCATTGCTCAAACTAAAGCTCCCCGACGAAGCGCGCAAGACGCAGGTGGGGCGTATTTACGGGCTCAACGCCTCCATGATTGTGCTGATGGTGGGTATCGTTGGCGGGATTTATCCGCTGACTCTGCTGGGGTCCACCGGCGTGGGGTTAATGGTCGCCTGGCATGGGCTGAACCTTCTGCTTCAGTTACGCGGTGCGCTGCCCGCGCGTTTTGATTCGACGGTTCGCTTCTATATCGCAGCCGCTTGGCTTTTGCCGGTGGGAGCTACTTTCGGCGCACTCCTTGCCCGCAACTCCACGACCACTGACCTGTACAACCGCCTGCTGCTGGGGCACGAGACAGTCAATGTTCTGGGCTTCGTAGGGCTTACTGTGGTGGGCACGCTCATGACGCTCTGGCCCACTATGCTCCGCACCAAAATGCACCCCGCAGCGGTTCAACTCTCCAAAATCGGTTTGTGGGGCATGGTCGCAGGAGTCACGGTCACCACGCTCGCTGCTCTCTTCAATCTGCGCTCCCTCGTAGGGGCGGGGCTGGTTATTTATGCTCTCGCCCTGCTGGTCATCGCGGTATTAATGGTCAAAACCTGCGCCGCCAAAAAACCGCTCGATTACCCCACGCTCTCGGTAGCAGCAGGGTTCGCCTGGCTCATCGTGGGCACGGTGTGGACCGCGGTCATGGTCTTCAGCACCGATTTCGCCCAGCTTCATCTGCGTACCGTCACCCCCGTCTTTGTCGCCGGTTTCCTGTTGCAAGTTCTCCTCGGCGCCATGAGCTATCTGCTGCCGGTACGCATGGGAGGTGGACCCGCCGCCGTCCGCGCGTCAAACAGGGAATTCAACCGGTTCTCCTTCGGGCGCGTAGCTATTATCAACATCTGCCTCACCTTCTTCGTTTTGCCCGCGGAACTCACCGGGTCGATGGTACGCGCGCTGGTTTCCATTGTGGGCGCCATGACTCTTGCCGCCTTCATACCGCTGATGCTCCGTGGCGTGAAAAAATCTGTAGCAGCCCGCAAGGAAATGATTGCCGCACGCGCCCGTGGAGAAGCCCCTGCGCCCAGAACTCCTGTTGAGGTTGCTCCCCAGCAACCCAATGCCCGCAGGGAACTACTCATCGGTGGCGGCGCAGCTCTTGCCGCGGTGGCGACTGGGGTAGCGATTGCGCCGTCGTCGTCCAAGCTACTGCGCTGGGGTGGAACAAATGCTTCCCGCGGCACCGGAGAGGTCACCCGCATCCAAGTTCAAGCAACCTCCGACATGCGATTTGTGCCCAACTCCGTTGAAGTACCGGTAGGCAACGAGTTGGTGATTGAGGTCAAGAATATGGACGGCACCAACATCCACGACCTTTATATAGACGCTAACGGTGGCGCAGAAACCGGACGCATTAACCCCGGTGAAACCCGCACTCTCCATGTCGGGGTAATTACCGGCGATGCCGAGGGCTGGTGCACGATTATCGGCCACCGCGCGATGGGAATGACGTTCTCTGTAGTGGCATCGGGAGCAACGGAAGACGCTACCGGGCATGAAGGCATGCCCGGCACGGGGGCAGATTCAACCGTGATGAAGTCTAGCGAAATCGACCTCTCTGCGCCCCTGAGCAAGGACTTTAAAGTGCGCGACGCTACCCTCGCCCCCGTCGAATCCGCAGAGATTCAGGACGGCGCACGGGTACACCGCATCACCTTCGACGTTTCCGAAACCGAACAAGAGATTGCCCCCGGAATCACCATCAATTCGTGGACCTTCACCGACTCCTATATGGGTCCGGTCTTACACGGTAAGCTCGGCGATATTTTTGAAATTACACTCAAAAACAACGGCACTATGGGTCATTCGGTGGACTTCCACGCAGGAATGGTCTCCCCTAACGAGAACATGCGCACCATCGCTCCCGGCGAAGAACTGGTGTACCGTTTTGAAGCTACAGGCTCGGGGATCTGGCTTTACCACTGCTCCACTATGCCTATGAGCACGCACATTGCCGCAGGAATGTTTGGGGCGGTCATCATTGATCCCGTCTCATTGAGCACCGTGGACCGCGAGTTTGTGGTGGTTCAAAACGAAACTTACCTTACTGATACCGGCAAGAGCACCGCTGACGGAAACAAGATCGTGGACGTTGCCCCCGACGCCGTAGCCGACGGTGTCCCTACTCTCACAATGTGGAACGGCCATGCTACCCAGTATGTGGCAGAACCTCTCCAAGCTCGTGTGGGCGAGAAAGTGCGCATGTGGGTTCTTGCCGCTGGCCCTTCTCAGGGGTGCAGTTTCCATGTGGTGGGCAGCCAATTCCACACGGTCTACAAGGAAGGCGCCTACCTATTACGCGATGCACAGGACGCCTTCGGCAACGACGGCGGACACGCCCAGTCCCTCGACCTCGCCTCTGCCCAGGGTGGGTTCGTGGAAATGGAGTTTCGCGAAGTCGGAACTTATAGCTTTGTGAACCACTCCTTTGCCGAGATGGAACGTGGCGCGCGGGGGCTCATCGAGGTGAAGTAACCTCCGGTGCCGTTGCGGCGTCGTCGTCCATCAAAAACACACGTTTTACCCAAGAACACAGCGAACAACCATGTATTGTGAGCAAACCGTGTGTTCTCGGCGGGGCTAGCGTGTGTACGTTACTCTAGTAGACGATGACACAACGACACCCCGCACCCGAGTCTGACGCTTCGCAGAGCACTCAGACCTCCACATCTCAGGTAGCCTCAACCGTTGCACAAGGCTCCCGCCGCAACCCCGCCCTACGCGTTGGGGCAGGTATTCTTGCCCACTGGCAGGTACTCGCCTCGGGGCTCTTGCTGGGCGCCGGCGTCGTCGGATTGCACGAAACCTACGAAGACTACTGCGGGCAAACCGACCTCACCTACGCCCCCAACGAAGTACGCGACGCCCTCGAGTTGGCCTCCGAAGAATCTGGCTTTAGAACCGGCATCATAGCCTCGCAGGTTGAAACCGAATCAGACTGGCGCACCGGGGCGTCCTCCCACGCAGGCGCGAAAGGTCTCGCCCAGTTCACCGACGAAACCTGGGCGATGTACGGTCAGGGTGATCCCACCGACCCCGCCGCGTCTATTGCCGCGCAGGGTCGCTACCTCGATTATCTCAAGGAGCGCCTCGCTCCCTTTGCACATAACGACGACGAACTCTTACGGGTTGTCCTCGCAGGCTACAACGCGGGTCCCGCCGCAGTCGAAGAGTATAAGGGAATCCCACCCTTTGGGGAAACTCAGGCGTACGTCACCAAAATTACCGAACTGGCAGATACAAAATACAAGGTAACCTGCGATCCCGACCCGCAATTCTCCAAGGAAAAGCTCCACACCATCCGTTAGGGCAACTACTCCATCTCAACCGGACCAGTGAGCCTAATTTCATCCATATCGGTGATATCCAGCAGGCGGATGAGCGCTTCGTCGTCAATCTTGCCCTCATCGCGGTAGCGAATCATATGCTGTCGACGTTCCCTGACCAGGGCGAGCTGAAGTTCTTTCATCTCTTCTTTAGCCTGAGATACTTTCTCTTCTCTGTTATCTGGATCCATCTTCAACCAGCGTTCCCGCTGTTTCTCCCAGCCAGCTTTGACTTTCTCCGCAGCAGCAGGGGAAACGTTATGGCGAACTACAATCTGGTCGAAGTCCTTGTAAACATCCCGCATAGAGTCAATCATGGCGGCTCGTACCTCGCGGTCTTCTGCCTCGGGGTCTTCAGCATAGTTGGGTGCGGGGGCACGCTCTAGTGCTTGAACTGCCAGCGGCAATAGGGCGCCCTGAACTACCAGCGAAAGAATCACGATTCCACTGGTCACGAAGATAATGACGTCTCGGAACGGAAACGCCTCGCCGTCTGCCAGGGTAATTGGAATCGAAAGAGCCACCGCCAGCGAGATACCGCCGCGGAAACCTGCCAGATCAGAGACCAAGCGGCTACGGAACGTGACTTTCAGCCAAAGCGCAGACGCGCGAAGAAAAGAGGTTGCTCTCTAGTATAAAGAAGAATCAAAGTCTCTGACCGGCGTAGCTCGTTTTGACCAGGTAGACATGGTCAAAACGAGCTACGCCGGTCAATGGGCTATTGCCCTTGCTTCTCTAAATCAACATACTCATGGGCGAAATCGGTAATAATGCCATCAACACCCCAGTTGAGGAGCTCGTTAGCTCGGGCGCGGGAGTTCACCGTCCACGCATTAATCGTGTAACCTGCCTCCTTCATCTGTTGAACTAGCTCAGGGGTGAGGGCAGCGGCGTCGGAGTGAACCGTATCTGCACCTATAAATTCAAGGGTGGTAAGCCAGTTGGACGCCAGCATTTCCGTACCCATGAGAGCTGCGACCGAATATTGGGGGGCGCGACGCTTAAATTCAGCCAGCGCCAACTAGTCGAAAGAGCTAATGACTACTTCACGGTCGTCATCTAGCTTGCCGAGCTCTGCAATGACCGCATCCAAGAGCTGGTAAACCTTCTCCGCACCCAACTCGTTGGGCTTGATTTCGATATTCCCGTTGAGCTCCTTGCGGTTCATCAGCTCCACCAGCTGAGCCAGGGTAGGCAACTTCTGGCCGCGGTACTCACTCCCGAACCAGGCTCCCGCATCGATTCCCTCTAAGTCCTCTGCGCTGAGATCGTAAATAGAACCGGTTCTGTTGGTAGTGCGATCCAGGTGGGTGTCATGAATGACGACGGGCGTGCTATCGCCCAGAATATCCACGTCTGTTTCAAACCATTTCACCTTGTTTTCTGCACAAGCACCGATGGCAACCAGAGTGTTCTCTGGCGCGACGGAAGAAAGTCCTCGGTGGGCAAAGATGGTGCGAGGCATGGAATCTCCTTTGAAACTGGGTGTTTACACCGGCATAGACATAAAGCATGAGTGGTTCGAAAGAAATAACCCAAAAATCAGGGTGAATGACGCATGAACTTTGGGGCTTTCTCTGGGTATTGCCAGATGAATTGAGCCATCTTCTGAGCATTTAGCCTCTTTGATGTGGAAGAATAACTTTCACTATCAATTACTTGAAGGAGAAAGCAATGTCTGAAAAAGTTGCTCTTGTCACCGGCGCTTCGTCGGGAATCGGTGAAGTCACCGCCCGCAAACTGCAGGAACTCGGCTATACGGTGTACGGCGCCGCGCGTCGTGTGGACCGCATGAAAAAGCTCGAAGAAGCCGGAATGCGCACCCTAGCGTTGGATGTTACCGACGATGACTCTCTCACTAAAGCAGTGGAGCAGATTATTGCAGAAACAGGTCGCATCGACGTCCTGGTAAACAACGCCGGTTACGGTTCCTACGGCTCGATCGAGGACACTCCCTTGGACGAGGCGCGCCATCAATTTGAGGTCAATATTTTCGGCGCTATGAATCTCACCCAGAAAGTGCTTCCCCACATGCGAGCGCAGCGTTCTGGAACTATCATCAATATTTCGTCAATGGGCGGCAAAATGTACACCCCCTTGGGTGGCTGGTACCACGGTACAAAATTTGCGCTGGAGGCCCTCAGCGATTCGTTGCGTATAGAGGTTGAGCCTTTCGGCATTGACGTGGTGATTATTGAGCCCGGTGGAATCGCGACCGAGTGGGGCGGTATCGCGGCAGATAACGTTGAGAAGGTATCTGGGGCGGGCGCTTACGCTGATCAGGCTCGCGCGGTAGCTAAGAGCCTGCGTGGAGGCGGAATTAACAAGGGGTCCAAGCCTACTGTTATTTCGGATGCTATCGCTAAGGCGCTCACTGCAGAAAAACCAAAGACTCGATACGCGGTTGGTTTTGGTGCACGTCCGCTGATTGCAGCTCACGCAATTTTGCCTGACCGCGCCTTCGATAAGCTCATTTCAATGGCAGTGGGCATCAGACGGCCCAAGAAGTAGGACGCGCGGGGCGGAGGCGTCACTGCGCGGTGGGTTTGGTGTCGTGTGAGGGCGCCCGCCGAAAAAGTACACACTTCCCGCAAAAGTACATGCTTGAATATGTATTTTTGCGGGAAGTGTGTACTTTTTTCTTAGACCCGCTTGACCCTCACGCAACGTCAGTTTCTACAGTGGGCGATGTTAGGAGGAGCTATGAAACCGTTTAACCATGATTCGCTCAGCGTGGGTGAAGTCGCCCAACTGATGGGAGTGAGCGTTCGCACACTTCATCATTTTGAAGATAAGGGGCTGATAGTCCCTGCGCGCACATCCACAGGTTATCGGGTGTACTCGACAGAGAATATTGACCGCCTGCATCAGATTTTGGTGTACCGAAGCCTTGATTTTTCTCTCGCTGAGATTGGCAACATGATCGACGACGGCGCCACCGCAGAGCACCTTGAACGACAGAAAGAGCTCCTCGCCGCAAAAATCCGCAACCTGCAATCTGTTTTGCATGCGGTAGAAACTCTGATGGAGGTCAACATGAACAACCCATCTCCCGCCGACAAAGCTCGTGCGGCACACGCCCAATACGCTGAAGAAACCGAACGCCGATACGGTCACACCGATGCTTACCGGCAGTCTGCACAGCGAACTGCCAACTTCACCGAAGCGGATTGGGCTCAGGCAACCGCCGAAGGTGAGGCACTGGAAGCCGACTGTGCTCAGGCTTTGCGCGACGGCGTCGCCCCCGGTTCAGATTTCGCAAATGCGCTAGCAGAGCGTCATTTGGAAAGCATCAACCGCTACTTTGACTGTTCATACTCTCAGCAAGTGCTCATTGCCAAGAATTACCTTGCAGATCCGCGTTTTACTCAGCATTACGACGAACGCGAGACTGGTCTGGCTCAGTGGATTCACGATTCGATAGTCGCCAATGCTGCCGCCCAGGGGGCAGATATAGAAAATCCTGAGTGGGGTTAGAAACGTAGCTGGCTCTGTCAGCGAATACTTTCTTTATCTTGACCTAACTCGTAAGAGTAAGAACCACCAAGATGAGGTTAAGGCAAATAATCAGGAAGACAGCGGACCAAGAAAAAATACGCAAGAATAGACTGTCTCGATAAGCCCCCATCAGGGTCTTATCGGATGTCAGCCTAACTAGCGGTATCAGAGCAAACGGAATGCCAAAGCTCAGTAGCATCTGGGAAATTACAAGCGCCTGAGTTGGGTTTATGCCCCACGCCAGAACAACCAATGCTGGCAATAAAGTGATAAGTCTACGGTAGAGAAGTGGGATTCTACGGCGAATGAGACCGTGCATGATTTCTGAGCCGGCGTAGGAACCAACCGAGGTTGATGCAAGACCAGATGCTAGTAGACCAAGAGCAAAAATCACACCAACAGTAGATCCGTAAGCAGACTCAATAGCTCCGTGGGCGCCAGCGATATCGTCGGTGCCGTCCACACCGCGTAAGGCTGAAGCTGCAAGCAAGAGCAACCCAATATTTACGGTGCCAGCGACTGCGAGTGCTAAGACGACGTCGAGGCGAGTACCGCGAATAAGTCTGGGCAAGCTCGTGGTTCGTCCTGCCAGGGATCCATGCCGGTGGTTGACCAAAGATGAATGAAGATAGATAGCGTGCGGCATCACCGTAGCACCTAACATACTGGCAGCTACCAGTACCGATTCTGCTCCCTCAAACCGGGGAATAAGGCCGCTGGCAACCTGATTTATCGGTGGAGGATTGAGTATCAAGCCGGTCAAAAAACCCGCGGTGATAATAAGAAGCAACCCAATAATTACAAATTCAAAATGGGTTTGTGACCGCTTAGATTGGAACGATAGAAGCCCAACTGAAATAGCTCCTGTAATACATCCGCCCCATAGTAGGGGCAGATCAAAAAGAAGCTGTAATGCGATGGCTCCACCAATGATTTCTGCAAGATCAGTAGCCAGGGCCACCAGTTCCGCCTGCGCCCAGTAGAGTAGCCGGGCTGGACGAGATAGTCTGGCTCCCATGAGCTCGGGCAAAGACTTGCCAGTTACTAAACCAAGTTTTGCCGATTGGTACTGAATTGCTACTGCCATGAGATTAGCTACTACCAGAACCCATACGAGCAGGAATCCATAGCGTGCTCCCGCTGTAATATTGGCCGCCACATTACCCGGATCCACATAGGCAATAGCAGCGATGAAAGCAGGACCAAGGAGGGTAATGATTGACTTCGGGACTGTTCCAGAATTCCCTTCCGCTTTATGTTTTCTCATTGGCCCACCTCTATTACGCCGTCATCGTCCTTTATTGGTCAATAAATACCCTATCTACCCCATCTGAAAACACACGGACTGCCCCGCATCCCAGCGAAGAAGCAAGGGATGCGGGGCAGGCAGTGTGTTTTTCTATACCACGGGCGAAAAGGATGCCTTATAGCACCTCAGCCAGACGCTTCACGCCCTCTTCAAGCACGGTAGGCTCCACCGACGAGAATGCAATCCGCAGCTGATTCGCGCCGGGGTTTTTGCCGTCCACAGTCTCGAAAAACGCCGACCCGGGTACGAACACCACACCATTTTCGATGGCGGGCGCAAGAGCGTCAGCAGCGTCGGCGTACTTGCCGCCTTCTGGCAGGGTGAGCCAGGTGAAGAAACCGCCCGACGGCGTCGTCCAAGTGGTGCCTTCTGGCATGTACTTTTCGCAGGCGGCGAGCACGGCCTCGCACCGTTCTTTATAGAGCGCAGCGGTACGGCGGGTGTGAGGTTCCCACATTCCTTCTGCCATGAATCCCAGCACCAAACGCTGCGACAGTACCGAAGGACAGATGGTCACAGCTTCGCCAGCAATCTGCAGGAACTTTCGCACTCGTTCGGGAGCTACCATCCAACCCACACGCACACCCGGGGAGAAAACCTTAGAGAAGCTCCCCAGGTAAAGCACATTTTCAGGGTCATAGGAGTGCAGGGAACGGTGGCGCAGACCGTCGAATGAGAGCTGGCCGTAGGGGTTATCTTCCACAATCAGAACGTCCAGCTCGCGGCAGACGCGGGTCAGTTCCTCGCGGCGGTCGTCGGAAAGGGTCACACCGGTAGGGTTCTGAAAGTTGGGGATGGTGTAGAGGAACTTGACCTCTTTACCCTCAGATCGAATAGCTTTGACAGCTTCGCGGACGGCGGCGGGGTCGAGCCCATCGCCGTCTAATGCAACCTGGCGTACGTCGGCTTCATATCCCTCAAAAGTTCCTAACGCACCGGTGTAGGTGGGGCCTTCGGCGAGAATGACGTCGCCGGGGTTCACAAACAATTTGGTGGCGAGATCCAGACCCATCTGGGAGCCAGCGGTCATCTGGATCTCTTCGAGGGCAGGTGAAGATCCTTCAGATTTCATGAACTCGCAGACCAGCTCGGCGAGTTCTTCCAGGCCAGCGCCGGAGCCGTACTGTAGAACTTCCAGCCCTTCCTTTTCAATAATGCGGGCGGACATCACCCCCAGTTCGTCGAGGGGCAACAAGTCTAAATCGGGGTTGCCGCCAGCCAGCGAGATAATGCCGGGGCGCATTGCCACTTCAAAGACGTCGCGGACGGCAGAGGGGCGGAATCCTCCTGCGCGGTCGGCAAAGTGCTTCATGATGCGCGCTTCTGCCGGGTTGGCGTCGTCTAAAAGTTCTTGAATTTTTACCACAGAGATTTCCTTTCGGTGGTTGATAAAGACTTATTTGCCGTAGGTGATGTCGGCTTCGCCGTACGCCGGTGAAGCGGTACCTGAATTGACGCCGGCGGCGTGCAGGGAGACGAGTTCGTAGACTACATGGGCGGCGGCAATGCCGGTGAGTTCTGCGTGATCGTAGGCGGGGGAAACTTCCACGAGTTCCGAGCCCACGATGTTGAGACCGCGCAGTCCGCGCAGGATTTCCAACAGTTCGCGGGAGGTGATTCCACCAGCTTCGGGGGTGCCGGTGCCGGGCGCGTGAGCGGGGTCGAGCACGTCAATATCGATGGAAATATACAGTGGACGGTCGCCAATGCGGGCACGCAGTAGGTCTACGACCTTCTTCACACCCAGGTAGTAAACATCGGCAGAAGATATGATGCCGAAGCCAAAGCGGCGATCGTCATCCAGGTCCTCGGTGCCGTAGAGCGACGCGCGAGTACCCACATGGGAGAGCGCGCCGGTGTCCAGTAGGTCTTCTTCAAAGGCGCGGCGGAAGGGCGTTCCGTGGGTGTATTCGGCGCCGAAGTAGGTATCCCAGGTATCTAGGTGGGCGTCGAAGTGCAGCAGGGCAATCTTGCCGTGTTTCTTTGCCATATTGCGCAGGTTAGCTAGGGCGATAGTGTGGTCGCCGCCGATGGTCACCAGCTTGGCGCCATCCCTAGTGAGTTCGTGTGCACCGGCTTCCATCTCAGCGAGTCCAGCTTCAATATTGAAGGGATTACCGATGATATCGCCCGCATCTGCCACCTGCGCTTCCTTGAAGGGAGAGATATTAGCGGCAGGGTTGAAGGGGCGCAGCAAGCGGGATGCCTCACGCACGTGGTTGGCGCCAAAACGAGCACCGGGGCGGTAAGAAACGCCAGAGTCCCAGGGCATACCTGCAATCACAATGTCTGCTTTTTCTACCTCGTCCAAACGCGGCAGACGAGCGAAGGTGCCGTTACCTGCCCAGCGGGGAACCTCAGCGGCGTTGACGGGGCCAACTCGTTCGACGCCGTCGGCACCGGTTGCGATAACGCGGTTGGGGTGAGCGGAGAACGACGGTTTAGCGTTCTCTGCGGCAGACTTTTGGTGTGTGCTCATGGGGTCCTCCAGGAATCTGAGGTCAGTGCAGACGGCGATGCCTACATTGTGGAATGTGTCGTATCCCACTATGCAACAATTTCTGGGTATTTGGGAATTTTGTGTAGCAGTATTTTTTGCGCCAGGTACTAGAAAAGCGAACGAGGTACCGCACTAAGACGGTACCTCGTTCACTTTCCTGGTATCTCACCACCAGCCCTATATGTATTTTCGCGCCACTTTCAACGCCTGACGGGCGTAGTCCGCTCCAAAGAGCACGGCGTGGAGGAGCAAGAGGTGAAGCTGGTGGAGCTCAACCCGGTCTTCCCATCCCTTATCAAGGGGGCTTACCTGCTGATAACCCTGAATAATGTCATCCAAATGAGGAGCGCCAAAGAGAGCGAGCGCCGCCAAATCGTCTTCAGGATGACCGCCATAGGGGGTTGGGTCAATGAGTACCGCTTCGCTCTCGGTCCACAAAACGTTCCCTGCCCACAGATCCCCGTGAACACGGGCGGGGATTGCCCCCTCCCCGTAAGAGCCATCGAAGTTTCCCTCGCGCAGCAAAGCGCACAGTTCCCCAAATACCCCTCGCTCATGGGCACCATAATCTTCAACTTTGCGCACTAGAGGGGCGATGCGTTCTTGCGCCCACATTGAGCCCCAGTTGCTGTGGTGATTCAGAGGGAGCTCTAGCTGATTACCAGCAGGACCCTGTAAGCCAGAACCTTCCCACCCGGCAGGGCCTGCGCCGTATGCTTCGGCCCCTGCCTGATGGGTTCGGGCGAGGCGAGCGCCAAAGTCACAGGCAATACTGCGATCAGGAGAGCTTTCGGAAATACGTTCAATAACCAGCCGTTCACCCTCTGCAGAAACGACCTCAGCCACACGTGCCCCGCCGTCGTCCTGCGCTTGCCCTAACCAGCGAAGGCCAGCTGCTTCCCAATCGACAGCGCGTTCAGTTCCGTGTTTACTAAAAATTTCCACAACGAGCTCCTCATCTGGGATTACTGGTAGGTGACAACCCAGGGTTTCGGGTTCAGGTTATAGGTCTGCTCGGGGGAGAGAGTGGGGGTGTCTTCATCGTAGAAGTTCTTCCACGACGGGTAGATTTCTGGAGATAGCCCCTGCAAGAGAGCGTTATAGGTATCTTTTTTCAGGTCGGGTGTGCCGTGTCCATCTGCGTGGATGGTCAGCGCGAGTTCAGGGTGGGAGGTATCAATCAGCTCGCGGTTAGTAATCATGGTTTGGGTGAACTGATGGAGAACCACTAATTTTTGCGGAAGTTTTTCTTGTTTCACCACGTCAGCTACTACTTCTAAGGCTTCGTTGACTTCGGCGGCGTCCACGCTACCGATTTGTTGCAGGTGCATTTGCCCCGGCGCTAGCCGCCATTCGGGGTCAAGCCCAATACCTACATTGGGGCGTTTGAGGAGCTCCTCATACTGTTTCACCTGGTGGGGAAAGGTATCGTGCCCCGGCTGTAAATCAAGAATGACGTACACCCCGTTTTTCTCTGCTTCCTCGATGAGAGGTAGGAGCTTCTTCACGGATAGCTCCCGGGAATAATCGCCATCCTCCCCAGCTTCGCTGCTGGCAACCGTAGCGATGATTTCAAACGCGGGTTGGACGGGTTCTTTGCTAAACGGTTGGTACTGCTCGGCAAGAGTTTTTGCTTGCTTTACTGCCTCTTGGGGTGAGTATTCGCCCAGCACACCCAGAGATGCATTTTCCGGTGACCCATAGAGCGCAACAAACCGTCGGTCAGGGAAGATTTCGGTTCCACCGCCGAAGATTTCAGCGGGTTTTTGGTTGGTTTCGTCCGAGATGCTGGACGACGACGCCGCGGGTGATTCTGTTGAAGCTGAAGACTCGGTGGCTGCGGACGATGAGGCGTTCGAATCCTGAGTGTTCTCAGAGTTTGCCCCGCAGCCGGAGAAAATCATGGCAGTGGCAAGAGCCAGAGCGGTGAGGGGGAGGGCGCGGTGTGTTTGGGGAAAAGTCACAGGGGTTCCTTGGTGTTGAGGCGTGGGACTCTTCCAACTTATCAAATAATTAAGTACGGCTTGGTTTCGTTACTTTTAGGATCGAAGAATAATCATTTTGCACTTTCTGCAGTTAGTATGAACCCCCACCCTGCATCTTTATACGTGAGCTGGATAACATTTCAGAGAGAACAATCCTTAGATTACGCGGAACTTACTTATAAACTGTCATAGTCCCACCTGGGACAAACAGTTTCAGGGCGAACCACCCTGCCTGAGCTTCCCACCCCTCATGCGCATCCGCGCTATCAAGGAGACCCCTGTGGAAACTACTGAATCGCGCCGCAACGCAGGCTACGCCATTCTTGCAACCCTGAAAAACTACGGCATCGACACCATCTTCGGCATCCCAGGAACTCACAACCTAGAGTTCTACCGCCATCTGCCCGAGCTCAACATCAAACCGGTCACCACTCGCCACGAACAGGGCGCCTCCTACGGTGCCGACGGCTGGTCACAGGTGCGCGGGCTCCCCGGCGTCGTTATCACCACCTCCGGGCCCGGCCTTTTGAACTCTCTTTCGGGTGCTGCAACCGCCTACGCTGAATCGCGCCCGATGATTATCCTCTCCCCCGGCCGCCCCGTCGGCCAGGAATACCGCGACATCGGCGCCCTTCACGAAACCAAGAATCCCACCGGTGCGGTGAATTCAATCGTTGAATTTTCCCGCCGCGTGAACTCAGCCGAAGAAGCCATTGATATCATCCACACCGCCTTCCGCTCCTTCGCACACGCTCGCCCCCGCCCCATTCACATCGAGGTACCCCTCGACGTCCTCGAACGTGAAACCGACATCGACGACGCACTGTTGCAGGCTCGCCCCATCGGCAAGCCCCAACCCGCACCGCTAGAGGACGTCAAAGAAGCCGCAAAGCTACTGGCCGCGTCCAAGCACCCCGTTATCGTTGCTGGCGGCGGCTCGATTCCCGCCGCAGCAGACCTCCTCACGTTGGCAGAACTTCTCGAAGCGCCCGTCATTACCTCCATCAACGGCAAGGGCGCCATCCCCGAAAAGCACCGCCTCTCCCTCGGCGCGGACCTGCGCCTCTCCTCTGCCCACGAGTTCTGCCGCTCCTCAGACGCCATGCTCATTATCGGCTCGAAAATCGGTGAAGCCGAGCTGTGGGACGGCGACATCCGCCCCGCCGGGCCCGTCATCCGTATTGATATTGAGCGCTCGCAGATGCTCACCAACATCACCCCAGATATCGAACTTCCCGGCAATTCCAAGGCTGTTGTTCCTCAGCTTTTGAAGGCACTAGAAGAGGAGGGCGTGACCGAAGAAAGCCGCGAAGTTCGCGACCTTCAGAGTGTTTTTGACGCGCTCGATGACGAAGGCCGCGCGCTGGCTCCCGAGCTTGCCGCGCTCAACGAAAAAATTATGGACATCTTGCCGGAGAACACTATTATTTCCGGTGACTCCTCACAGGTTACCTACATGGGAACCACTACGTTCTACCGCGCGCCCCGCCCCAATTCGCTGCTGTACATGGCAACGTACGCAACTCTCGGTTACGGCCTTCCCGCGGCAGTGGGTGCTAAGATTGCCGCCCCCGATCGTCCTGTGGTCTGCCTTTTGGGCGACGGCGCGCTGATGTTCGCTATCCAAGAGCTCATGACTGCGGTGGAACAAAATCTTGACCTACCCATTATCTGTGTGGATAACGGCGGCTACGGCGAAATTCGCCAAAATGAGCGCGATCGCGGCATTGCGCCCATCGCCGTCAACCTCGTTCAGCCCAACTGGGTGCAACTGGCAGAAGGCTTCGGCGCTACAGGTATTGAAGCAACCATGGAGACACTGGCAGAGAGCGTGACTAAAGCTCTCGAAACGAGAGGACCTAGTGTTATTCATCTGAAGATTGGTGAAAAACTTAAATAGTCGCTACACGCTAGCAAGCTAGATTTCTCCCCAGAGCTCCCTGAGGAACACCAGGATTTCACAATCTCTTACGCTGATCTGGGGCTCAAAATGAAGAAGAAGACCCTCACCACGCAGTCACTGAGAGTCTCATTCCTCTAGAGCCTCCCCCGATAACGGGCTCTTTTGATAAAACCGTGCCGCACCATGGTGTTCATGATGCGGCACGGTTTTATCTTGCGTGAAAAAGCTTATACAGCTTTACGGCGCGAGGTCACTACTGCAGCGGTACCCAGACCAAGCAGGGTCATGCCGCCAGCGAAGATACCCATCGCACTAAAGCCTGTGTTCGCCAAGGTAGTCTCGGTCGAACCATAGTAAGCGTTAGCAGGGTCGCTGGACGCCAAGGAGTCCACAGAACGGGAATCATCCGAGGGGTAGATACCGTTGGTGCTAGAGGTGTTCTCAGAACCGCCCTGGTTAACTACGGTCTGCTCAGAGCCATTCTGAGTGTTCTCGTAGTCAGGAGTGAGTTCGCATCCGACGCCGTCGCCGTCGCGATCCAGCTTGGGCTCGTAGCCAACTTCGTTTTGGTGGATTTCACGACCCAGCTTGGCGTGAACATCGGCGCAGTTCTCATAGACAGAGGTGGACGCCGCAGCGGCGCGAGGGGCAACTGCCTGGCTTGCAGGAGCTTCAGCAGCCACAGCGGAAGTTGCTACTGCGTCAGTAGATGCAGGAGCCTGTGCCGCTACCGGTGCAGGTGCTTCTGCAGTCTCAGCTGGGGCAGTAGGTGCATCCGCAGCCGCAGCAGAAGTTACTGTAACCTCTGCCGGAGCGGGAGTTGCCGTCTCTACAGGTGCAGCGGTCTCGGTAGCTACGGGAACAGGAGTTTCTGATGCAACGGGAGCGGGAGTTGCCGTCTCTACGGAAGCAGGAGCCGCTGTCTCTACCGGTGCGGGGGTCTCCGTTACAGCTGGTGTAGGTTCTTCTGCTGCAACCACGGTGATTTCCAAGGTCACAGAACGTGTACCTTCGGTAACGACTCCCTGGGAGACCTCTGCGGAAGTGAAGGTAACGGTCGCAGTGCCAGGAGCTTTCGCCTCAATAGCACCTTGCGGGGTCACGGTCAGAATCGAAGGATCCGAAACGGTCCAGGCACCCAGCACGCGAGCATTGGGGTATGCCTTGATAGCCGCTCCTACAGAATTTTCAGCAATTTTTACCGTATCTTTTGTGCCAACGGTTAGCTCAGTCTTGGCTGATTCCAGAATGATTTCTAGGTTCTGAATTTCGGCGGACTCCACCGTAGCAAGACCGGTTGAAGTACCGTCCG
Source organism: Rothia sp. ND6WE1A (assembly GCF_001683935.1). Classification (NCBI taxonomy): domain Bacteria; kingdom Bacillati; phylum Actinomycetota; class Actinomycetes; order Micrococcales; family Micrococcaceae; genus Rothia; species Rothia sp. ND6WE1A. The sequence goes on from NZ_LXTU01000060.1 coordinate 18,784, forward strand.
CGGCGATAGTGGGGTTTTCGGCAGTTTCAATCAAGACGCCGTCGGCAAGGTTAACCGCGCTGTTAGCAACTACCGCTGCGGTAGCGGAGACTACCTGCTGGTTAGCGTCATCCGCTGCAAGAGCAGGGGCAAGAGTGCCTGTTGCAAGGAGGGCGATAGTTGCCGATGCAACGGAGGCAACCTTAAGGCCAGAGCGATTGCCGATTTTTACCTGAGACATGGGGGTTCTCCTGAGGGTAATAAGAAGTGTAAGTGAGTACTACTAAGCACCTAAGGGCACTTGTCTAAAAATACTAGATGCTTCTGGCATTTGTGGGTTACTTTGGGGTAACTTTTATGTTTTTCCACAAATACTTCTTCAGGATTTGAAAAAAGCCTGGTTGATGTGCGATTTTACACCTTGCGAAGATTGCAACAAACCGACACACACGCTTTTATTAACCCATATATTTCCAAGCACGAATGTAATCAACTTCCATGGTGCCGTCCAGCTTGTTACCTGCAGTGACAGGACCCCAATACTGGGTGCCGCCTTCAAAGTTGAGGCGCATGTGCATCTTAGTTCCGGGCTTTTTAGCAGCCAGCAAGCGAGGATCATTAGCAGGCACGTGGCAAAGTACATGCTTATTATCAAAAGTCACCACGATACCCTGGTCCGGTGTTACTTCTACCGCCCAGGTGTGCCATTCATTCTGCAAGTCACGGGGTTCCCGAGGAAGCCAGCCCATGCCGTAGACCGAACGGTTATCAGCTTTATTGCCACCGGTCTGGTCGAAGTGCACAGAGGTTTCGGTGCGCTGAGTAATATCAAAATTATTAGCTTTGCCCTGGTAGTTGACGCCGTAATACTCGTTGAGATCAATTTCCAACGAGGGAAGGGTGGCGTTGGGGTTGTACTCACCGTTATCGTCCGGACGGAACCAGAGGCATGCGTGGTTGCCGTGAGCATTAGGGCCCGAAGGCATTTTCATGCGAGTTTCCACACGGAAGTATTCGGCGGAGAACTTGCCGCGGCTGTCCAAGTATCCGCCCTTGAAGTCGCGGCGCTTGCCGTCAACCATCACGGGCTTTTGGAGCTTTTCAAGGTGGAATACTGCGCGCCCGTCTTTTACATTGACGCATTTTGCGGAGTTGACGGTGGGGGTATTCCCGGGGGCATTACCCCAGGTGCCGGGTACACCTGCAAGGAAAGGTTCACTATCTCGGATATTCCATTTGGTGGTATCTACTGCGTTACCATCAAAATTTTCATCAAAGGCAAGCTTCCACCGATTAATGCGTGGGCCTACCGCCTCAACAGCAGCGGCAGGGGTGGCAGCTGCTAGACCTGCTCCTGCAAGAGCGGTAAGTGATGAAGTAAGAAAGTTTCGACGATTGAAAGCCATAGGGGGGTTGCTCCAAATTGGGTGATGTTTATACGGGGGAAATGTGGTTCTGATTCTGAGAAAAGTTGGGGGTATTTTTCTCGCTAAATGAGATTACGACAGTTTGGGGGACAAATGCCAAGTATAGACAACTCTTTTCTTGTCTAATTCCTCAATTAGTGAAGGAAAATGTTTATCTGACCAGGGAAAACACTTGTATATATGAGTTGGAGCACATGATTCTTTGAGGTTATTTTTTCCAGATTTAAACAACACATACCCTTCATTTGTGGCTTATTAGGCATTATTTCCACTTATTTATGCATATTTTGAAAGAAACGGTTGACTTAGAAATACAAAATACGCAAAACGATGAAAATAATTGCCTATACAACCACCCTGCAATACCTTGATTTCGCGGGGGTTTTCACTCAAAAGCAAGTAAAGAGTTGTATATACTTACATTCAATAAGTGTTCCAAATCTCGTTTTCAGCCTTCTGTGATGGGACGCCTCAAAACCCTCTTACGCCTGCAATTCCGACCTACTGTCGTCTTCCCATCCGCACCTTCCACCCCTCTTTTCCCACATAATCACTGCCTATCTACTTGATATATTTCAAATTTTTATCTCTTTCGTTCAGAAGCACCCACCCCGGATATTTTTCATGTCGTATAACCAACGGCGCCCTCATTTACTACCAATACCCCAGGTCAACCCATTTTTAGAACGCACAGAACACCTCCTCAAACAGTCTTTTAAGGCAATAAAAAGCTCCCGGAACGAATCATTTTCGTCCCGGGAGCTCCCTTACAGCACAAGAAATAACTAAAACACGTTACTTATCGACCTTAAAAATTGCGCCCGTCATCACGCCATCCTCTACCTGTTCCAATGACTTACCGCGCGTCTCCGGCAGCATTTTCCACATAAAGAACACCGCAGCAGCATTCACGAGGGCAAACGCGAAGAAGGTGAAGCTCAGTCCCCACACTTCCATCACCGAGGGGAAGAACAAGCTCAATACCGCGTTACACAGCCATTTCACAAAGACCGAAGCGCCCATACCGAAAGCACGCATCCCCACGGGGAAAATCTCCGAGAGCAGCACCCAAGTAGCAATATTCAAGAAAGTCTGAATAGAACCAACCAGCAAAACAATGAGTACGAGCAAAACATAAGGACGCGCGGCATTACCCTCAGGAAACAGCACAGACGCCCCAGAAATCAGCAAGTGAAACAGCATAGTGAGCGAATAACCGGTAATTACCACGGTGCGGCGATTAATACGCTCCATAAAGCGCAATGCAACTAACGCCCCTACGACGCCGATAACTCCGGGAGCGATATTCGCAATCAGCGCCGCCTGCTCACCGAATCCGGCGTCGGTCAGGATGCTGTGCCCGTAATACATCACCGAATCGATACCGGTAAGCTGCTGGAACAAGCCCAGTCCCACGCCCACCATTAAGATGCGCAGGAGCCAGCGGTTTGCAAAAATATCGCGAGCAGACATTTGCCTTCGCTCGGAGTGCTGCTCCAAGCTAATCTGGATATCCTCAAATTCTGCCTGCGCACGCTCATTGGAACGGATACTACGCAGTACCTCGTGGGCTTTTTCGTATTTCCCCTTGGACGCTAGCCAGCGAGGGGATTCAGGAACCCGCAACATGCCAATAAGAAGGAAGAACGCAGGAATCGCTGCCACGCCCAGCATGACCCGCCAGATGCCGGGAACATGACCCCAAACGTTACCGATAATGGCGTTCACGATGAATGCCGCCAGCTGACCGACCACAATCATTACTTCGTTGCGCCCAGAATATGTACCGCGGATTTCAAAAGGTGACATTTCCGCCAGGTAAACCGGTACCACAGTGGATGCACCGCCCACGGCGAAGCCCAGAACAAACCGGCCGATGAGTAAGATGGCGAGACCCGGTGCAAAACTGCATAACGCCACGCCCAGGATGAAGAGGAAAGACAGAATAAACACTGCCTTGCGGCGTCCGACGGAGTCAGATACCTTTCCCATGACAATCGCACCAATTGCCGCGCCCACTAGCAGAGAAGAAGTAACCATGCCCTCCCCCAGAGCATCCAACCCAAGTTCCTGACTCAGGGGGGAAAGCGCGCCGTTGATTACGCCCGTGTCATACCCAAAGAGCAAACCGCCCAAAGTTACAACCGTGGCAACAAACCCTAGATGACGGCGGTGGGGACCATCCGTTAGCGCAGGTAATTTATGCTCGTTGGGAGTCGAAGCCGAAGTAGTCACTTCACCCTCACTTTCATACCCACAATAAAAACCGACCCTATACCGCCGCGGGCGGTCTAGGTCGGCGTATATATTGTGAAGATTTAATAATTAAGTAGTCTTAACTGCACATTAGCATGAGTCCCGGTTTTCGGGATTCGACTTGCAACATTCCTTGTGGGTTCGCGGCAAACTATTGTCTATCGCCGGTTTGTCCTTCATTCATTTATTGAAGTTACAACTAAAGAACAACATTCTTACCAGCACAAGGACCCCCAGCGTAGATATTTACTGGGAGGGGAATTCTAATCCCGGCGCCCGTGTGCGTGTACTGGTGTGGAATACCTCGCTGGGTTCATTCGAAGAACTTGCCTCTACCGTGGCAGATTCGAAAGGTGCGGTGAAATTCTATCGGTCAGTACCAACCGGATCACACGTCGTTGAAGGAAAAGTAAAGGTACTCGTTCAGCATTCGGTGGGTTACTCGGGCGGTAACCTTTCTTCGAAGACATCCTCGTTCATCCCCGAGCACCCTGCCGATACTCCTCGGGCGCAGTATGACTTCACGCTCGCCTGGGAGTCAGATACTCAGTACTATAACGAGTCGTTCCCTGACCGCCAGCTCGATATTCACAACTACCTTCTGCGCCAGCGCGTACCCATGAATATTCAATATGTATTCCACACCGGAGATATCGTGGACGAATACGATAAACCCGTTCAGTGGGAGCGCGCCAACACCGCCTACGCTATGTTCGATCAGGCGAAATTTCCCTACGGCGTTTTGGGCGGCAATCACGACGTCGGTCAGTACGACGAAAAGGGCTTTCCTGTTTACTCGCAACATTTTGGAGAAGCACGATTTGCTCGCAACCCTTGGTACGGCGGCAACCATAAAAATAACCGCGGACATTTTGACCTCATCAGCGCGGGCGGGCACGATTTCATTTTCGTTCATATGAGCTGGGCACCTAAGGACGTCGAATTCGCCTGGATGAACCGGGTGCTGGCTAGCTTCCCTGAGCGTACTGCGATTCTTGCTACCCACGAATATCTGAATTTGGACGGTAGCATGAGCCCCACTGCTACCCGCATTAAAAATGAGGTAGTCGCCAAGAACCCTAACGTGCGTATGGTGCTGTCCGGGCACGTTCACGGAGCCATGAAAAATCAGCATTTCTTTGACGTTGAAGACCACACATTTCTCGGCGCGGTTTGCCTAAGGCCTGTAGGCAGATGACCAGCGCAGCAACGGTGAACTAACCTTACTGCTGCGCTGGTCACCTGCTTATACAGCTTCAGTTGAACCTCTTAGAACAGCGCGATCTTCTCGGGGGCGGGGAAGATTTCGTCGAGCCGAGCCATATCAGCTTCGCTCAGTTGCAACGATGCCGCTTGGGCGTTAGCGCGCACCTGTTCAATGGTAGTTGCCCCAGCAATGACCGAAGCTACGGGGTTTTGTTGCGCTAGCCAGCTAAAGGCAACCTGTACTTCGGTGAATCCGCGATCTGCACAGAAGTCTGAAAATTCTTTTAGCTGGGTCCAATTGGTGCTTTCGAGCAATCCCGGTTTGGAATGGGAGAGGCGGGAGCCGGCGGGAGCTTTGCCCTCTGCGTACTTGCCGGTAAGTAGTCCGTTAGCCAGTGGGAAATAGGGAAGGACGCCGAGACCAAATTGGCGGGCGGCAGGCATCACTTCGAGTTCCGCACGTCGATCCAGCAGATTGTAATGGTTTTCTGCCGCGATAAAACGGTGAGTTCCCAGTTCTCGAGCTACGTATTCTGCTTGGGCAATTTGCCAGCCGGCATGGTTGGAGTTACCGATGTAGCGAATTTTTCCCTGCTCTATCAGAGTATTCAACGCAGAGAGAGTCTCTTCAACAGGGGTTTTGTGGTCTGGGGTGTGATAAAAGTACAGGTCAATGTGGTCGGTACCTAGACGTCGCAGTGAGGCTTCCACCGCGCGCATAATGTAGCGGCGGGATCCGCGCGCCCCGTAATCCGCGCCGTTGGCCCCTTGCATGTCCATGCCAAATTTAGACACAATCACCACGTCGTCGCGAGCAGAAGAGCCCAGGGTCTTCAGCGCTTTGCCGAACATGGCTTCAGACAGGCCGGGTTCTTTGCCGTAGATATCGGCGACGTCGAACAGCGTAATTCCTGTGTCAACCGCAGCGGCGACGACGGCGTCGGTGCCCTGTTGCTCTTCGGTGATGGTTCCCGCACGCCCTAGGTTGTTGCAACCCAATCCCACCGTGGAGACGGTCAATCCCGAATTACCTACTTGACGATATTCCATTGATTCACTCATATCTTCAGCCTAGTGGGAACTCAGTCTTGAGGCGAGAGCGGGCTTAAAGGTGGTGAGTGAGGCAGTCCCGCCAGTCCCACTCCCCACAGAATAAAACTCAAGCATCCACAGGCGTCCCCCAACCAGCCGAAAATACATCACATGTGCAAAATTATGTAAGCGCATGTACCCACAAAAAAGTTTTGAGAATCACCCAATTGCGAGAGTAAATTATGGGGAGTCGGTTACCCGTAACTGCTCTTTATCGTTTTTTGAGAACCACTATTGCATTCCCTAGATAACAACAAATCCCTGCGGGAAATATTGTTTCCCTATAGCAATTTCCCATATTCCATATCTGACCTGCTGAAATACTTCTCCCTTTAGAACCCTAGCTAAAGAGAGTTGCAGAAAATTAGCAGTGCATCCTGGCTCCCTCAAAACGATGAAGCGTATTTTCAAATAGCCCAGCTAGATGGAAATTTTACCCAGAGTCCTGACTGCTGGAAAAAGTAAAAGGTAACCGACACCTATCATCGTCAGAGATGATTTATGTATTTTTATTCCTCAGTGCATATTTCACACCCCGAGAATGGACTCACACCATGAAAATCAATAAAGGTTTGGCAAGCACGGTTTCCGCTGTAGCGCTATTGAGCGCAGGTATGGGCGGCGCGAATGCGACCGAGGCTTCCCCCTATATTATTGGCGGCAACGAGGCAACCAGCCCCTGGATTGTTCAGCTCTCCTTCAATTCTTACGATCAGTCAGGTACCTTCGGCTGCACCGGCGAACAGCTCAACGACCAGTGGATTCTAACCGCCCGTCACTGCGTTGATGGTTCCCACAACATGCGCGTATACCAGAGCAATGACCAGGTAAACCCCGGTGAGCCCATCGCAGCAGACCGCCTTTACAGCGCGCCTGAAGGTGACATCGCGCTAGTCCACCTCTCCGAAAAAGCGCCCCTTTCCTCCTACGGCAAGATTGATTTCAACTACGAACCCGCAGTAGGCCAGCAGGGTGATATCTACGGTTACGGCCAGGGTGCAAACAGCTCTTACACTGACACTCTGCGTTCAGCACGCGTATCTGTTATCGGTGATTCCTATGACGCATACAACGGCGCGGCAGTTCACCTGCGCGGCGTAAACGGCGCATCCAACCACGGCGACTCCGGTGGACCCTTCATCCGCAACGGCAAGATTGTAGCTGTTTGCTCAACTGGTGACCGAGCTAACCCCGGTGCAGATATCAACGCTCAGTCCAACTACGCGTTGCTTTCCCAGTCGGCAAGCTGGATTGAGTCCACCACCGGCATCGACTTCGGTTCCTCAGCACCTACCGCTCCCGTTGTAGATACTCCCGAAGAGCCTGAGCCCACTACCCCGGCCAATCCCGCAAAGCCCGTGGCTCCTGTAGCTCCTGTAGCTCCTGTAGCTCCTACAACTCCCGAGCCCACCACCCCTGTAACTCCGGTTATCGATGACTACGTTCCCGGTGATGATTACATCCCCGCAGACGATTACACCCCCGGCGTTGACTCCTACGACCCCTGGTCATGGTCCGACTCCTGGTCTGATTCTTGGTCAACCTCGACCTCATCAACCACCGGTGCTCGCTGGAACATCTCTGCGACTAAGACTGCAGACGGTGGAACTCACTGGGTATCTAACTACCACTGGACTCGCTAAGTTCTAACCTCTTGAGCCCCTTATAACGACGCCGCCCCTCCCGAATGGAGGGGCGGCGTCGTCATATTAAAGAGAAAGCTAGATGCACAGCACGGACTGTACCCGCCACGTGCCTTCAAAACTAATGTTTGGCGGTGGCTCGTCGCGGAATCAGTACAGCAATCACAATCGCGCTGAGAGCAATACACGCTGCCACGGTGAACGCCAGATGTACGCCAGCCGCCTGAGCCTCGACGCCGGAACCACCGTGCGTGGCAATACCGATACCCATCAGGGCCACGAAAATCGCCGTAGCAGCAGCGGCAGAAACCTGCTACACAGTAGTCATGGCTGAAGAGCCGTAGGAGTACAAATGCTTAGGTAAAGAGCCAAGACCCAACCCCATCATGGGCGTATTCATGAACGGGATAACCGCGCTGAGAATCAGATAGACCAGCCCCACGAACAGGGGTGAAGTGTTCTCATCAAAGAGCGTCAACAGCCAAATTGAACCGGCAAAGAGCGTGGCGCCGGGAATCACCAGCACACGGGGTGAGAACTTGTCTGAAAGATTACCCACGATAGGGCTCATGAGTGCCGAAAGAATACCACCGGGCAGAAGCATCAAACCCGTTGCCAGCGAGTCAAGACCGAGCACGTTCACCGTGTACAACGGCAGCAGAACCGAGCTGCCCAGCAGAACACCCATGGCTACCGAGCTCATCAGAACGGTCAGCACGAAGGGAAAAGACTTAAATACACGAAGATCCATAAAGGGACTGCTGGTCTTCTGAAGCTGTAACTGACGCATCACAAAGACCACCAGGATTGCCGCAGAAATAGCAATCAAAATCCAGGGGTTCAAGGAGATACCGCCGCCGCCGTGAGCAGAGGAACCGCCCAAGGAGCTCAGTCCCAGAACCAACCCGCCAAAACCAAGCGTAGAAAGAATCATCGAAAGAACATCAAGGCACTGGTTTTCCCCACCCTCAGGCAGAGTGTTGGGAGCTAGCTTCAAGCCCACAAAGAGCGCAATCAGCCCGATGGGTAGTACTGACAAGAACAGCCAGTGCCAGGTTCCAATCCCCAGAATCAGACCGGACACCGTGGGCCCCAGCGCAGGAGCAGCCGAGATGACCATGCCGATCAGACCCATCGCGCGTCCAATTCGAGACGGCGGAACTAAGCGCATCATGGTAGTCATCAGCAAAGGCATGATGATGCCGGTGCCCATCGCCTGCAAAATACGACCCAGCAACAGGAAACCGAAAGTGGGTGCAAGCCCCGCCGCGAGCGAGCCAATGGAGAATACAGCCATCGCGCCCACGAAGACGTTGCGGATGCTAAAACGGGAGATGATAAAACCCGATGCCGGAGTGACCACGGCCATCGTCAGCATAAAGCCGGTGGAGGACCACTGGGTGGTTGACGCCGCCACATGCAAATCTTCCATGAGCACCGGCAGAGCCACACCCAGCAAGGTCTCGTTCAGAATGAGAATGAAGGCAGCAATGACCATCACCATGAGAAGCAGAAAATCTGCTCGCTCTAACTTATCTGCGCGGGGGGCAGATACAGAGTTTTTAAGATTATTTTCCACCGGACTCACGATAGGAACCGGGGCTGTGACTGCGGGGAGCGGATGCTCAACCTCGGGAAGATTACTTGAAGAAGCTGAATGAGTTTCGTGCACCCCAAAACCCTACCGGCGCACGACCCCGCGGGGCTAGAGTTCTTTGGCTAGGGAATGCTCACATGCGCAGAAGGGTGTTGATGAGATACAGAGAGCCGCTGGCTCACAGAGCAGGTTCTCCCTGCGTCATGCGAGTTCCAGCGGCCCTCAAAGTAATTTTTCGGCGTCTAATTTTTCGGCCTCAGCCAGCATTAGCTGAATTCTAGGCGCGAGCCGCCTTCACCGCGAAAAAGAGTTCCTCTTTATTCATGGTAGATCGGCCAGCGATTCCACGCTCGACTGCCTCAGCGTACAGCTCACGCTTAGTGGTGCTCTCTAGCGTGAACGACGCCGTAGAACCGGGAACTTCAAACGCTTGAGTCTGGGCCTCTTCAAGGTTCTGATGTTCTTCTTGCTCAGAAAGCTCCTCGATAAGTTGCTCCGCTTCTTCACTGAGTTCTTCCTCTGAATACGCAGAATCCTGCAGATCCTCCACCTCACGCAGAGTGTCTAGCGCAGGTTCAGGTTCAGTATCGGCATCTGCCGACGCATAGAGGTTTTCATCGGGAAGGTCCTCTTCGATAAAATCATCGATTTCAGACTTCTTGCTGGAACCACCGTTAAGCTCAGGATCACCCAAGAGGTAATCCTCAACGGGCATCGAAGAATCCTCGTCCTTCACTGTCTGAGGTTTTTCGTTCTTACCCTTTTTAGGAGCCTTAGAGGATTCCTTAGACTTCTTCTTCTTTGAGTCTGCTTTCTTCTCAGACTTCTTAGAATCTGACTTCTTATCTTTTTTCTTGTCGGATTTTTTGGAATCTGACTTCTTATCGGATTTCTTGTCAGCTTTCTTATCCGACTTTTTAGAGTCTGACTTCTTATCGGCCTTTTTATCAGATTTCTTCGAATCCGACTTCTTGCTTTCTTTCGCAGAGGGGGCGTCGTCGTCCTTCTTACGCTTCCACTTGCCGTCCGCCTTTTCATACTTCTTCTCTAGTGAAGCGTAAGCGGTGCGGTAGGCACGCTCTTCGTCGCCGTTGTATTCCTTGATAGCGGCGTCGTAGGTCTTGGCAAAAGTGCGTTGCGCTTTAGCGCTAGAACGCTTGAGGGTCTTGGGAAGTTCAGACTGTTTTGCTTCGCCTGATTTTTTGGTCTTAGCCATAAGTTCAGCTCCTTGAATAGAAGGAAAAATTGCTGTGCCGTACACCACCACTTTAGCGTGTCCACCCCTCGAGTTCTGCCCCGAAGTACCAGTTATATACACCGAGTACTCGTTTGACGCGGTACTTCGTCCACCCATCTGGTATCTCATACGAGCTACTCCTTCAAACGAGTACCTTGCCGCTGTCGGGTTCCACCAGAACTCGGGTTGCACCGCGCAGAGCGAAATCTGGCATTTTAATAGCCCTACAGAAGCACTCCACCTAAACTGGGTGTCATGAGTAACAAGCCTTCTGGAATTAACACTGAATTTATGGATACGTCCGTTGCTCCTGGCGACGACTTCTTCCGCTACAACAACGGCACCTGGCTCGACACCCACGAGATTCCTGCCGATCGCCCTAAAGACGGCGGCATGTATACGTTGCGGGACGAGGCGGAGAAGAACGTCCGTGAGATCATAGAAAAGATTGCCGCTGATGAGCCCGGTAGCCGCATCGGCGCGCTTTTCAACTCCTTCATGGATACCGAAAAGATTAATAAGGACGGCGTAGAGCCCCTCCTTGCTGAGGTTCGCCCCATCATAGAGGCAACCGGCAAGACTGAGCTGCTCGACGTCGTAGCTGAAGCTGACCGTGCGGGTATCGGTTCCCCTTTCGGTTGGTACACCAGCATTGATGCCAAGAATCCCGAAAAGTACGTGGTGTATCTGGCGCAAGCTGGACTGGGACTGCCCGATGAAAGCTACTATCGCGAAGAAAAGTACGCCGAAATCCGAAGCGCCTACGTTGATTTCATTCAGCGCATGTTTGAGCTGACCGGACTGGCTGAGCCCTTCGGAATGACCGCTGAAACCGCCGCTCACACCATCATGAAGTTTGAGACCGATTTAGCACAGCATCACTGGGATAAGGTCACTTTGCGCGATGCCAACAAGCGCTACAATCCCGTTGCCGCCGCTGATCTTAATACCGAGTTCCCCGGCTTTGACTACACTCGCTGGATTGAAGGTCTGGGCTCGTCGGTGCAGAAATTTGGCACCGTCATCGTCGGTCAGCCTTCCTACTTTGAAGCTGTTTCTAAGATTTGGGAGACCGAGCCTATCGAGGCGTGGAAGCTCTACCTGGTCTGGAAAAACATCAGTGCGCGCGCAGCTTACCTCAACGACGAAATCGTGAACGCTAACTTCGATTTCTACGGCAAAACCCTCTCCGGCACCGAAGAGTTGCGGGATCGCTGGAAGCGCGGAGTCGGCGTCATCGAAGGTAACTTGGGCGAAGAACTCGGCAAGGAATACGTAGCAGTTCATTTCCCGCCCGAGCACAAAGCGAAAATGCTGAAGCTAGTAGACAATCTGCTTGAAGCATACCGTCAGTCGATTTCCACTCTCGACTGGATGACCGATGAAACCCGCGAGCGCGCTCTAGAGAAATTAGAGAAGTTCGTGACCAAGATTGGTTACCCCGATGAGTGGCGCGACTACTCGGCTCTGGAGCTAGTGGAGGGGGACTTGCTGGAGAACCTGCGCCGCTCCTCCCTCTTTGAGCACAACTTCCAGCTTGACCGTATTGGTCAGCCGGTAGATAAGCACGAGTGGCTGATGAGTCCGCAGACCGTCAATGCTTACTACATGCCGCCGGCGAATGAGATTGTGTTCCCTGCAGCGATTTTGCAGCCTCCGTACTTTGATCCCGACGCCGACGACGCGACAAATTACGGCGGTATTGGCGCGGTCATTGGTCACGAAATTGGTCACGGTTTTGATGACCAGGGTTCGAAATATGACGGCACAGGCGCGCTCAACAACTGGTGGACTGATAAGGACCGCGAGGAATTTTCCAAGCGAACTTCTGCGCTAGTGGATCAGTACAACCAGTACACCCCTACCGGTCTTGACCCTGAGAATTTCAAGGTGAACGGTGAGCTCACCCTGGGTGAGAATATTGGCGATTTGGGTGGTCTTTCGATTGCCTTGCGTGCGTATGAGATTGCTCTGTCACAGCAGGGGATTGACTCACTGGCAGATGCCCCGGTCGTGGACGGTTTCACCGGCATCCAGCGTCTATTCATTGCCTGGGCCCAGGGGTGGCGCACCAAGTCCCGCCCGCAGAATGCCCAGATGATGCTCTCGGTGGATCCGCACTCCCCCGATGAATTCCGTGTTAATGGGGTAGTACGCAACATTGATGAGTTCTACGATGCATTTGGGGTCACTGAAGACAATCAGCTCTATCTTTCCCCGGAAGAACGGGTAAAAATCTGGCTGTAACACTCAATAACTAAGTGAGTTAGATGGGGGCAGGAGGAAACTCTTGCCCCCATTCCCGTTGGGCAATATCCCCATATCAGAGGGGCGTTTTTGCAACAAAAGAATGATTTTTCTGAGCCTCTAGTGGACTACTCTCAATGAGTCACACGCACTTTTCCTTAGAGGTTTCCCTTCTAAAGAAAGATTACTCATGCAAAAGTTTTCGTTTGGTCAGAAAGTAGCCACCCTCAGCGCTCTCTCCTTAGCAACCATTGCAGGTTTCACTCCTGCCCAGGCGTACCCCGCCAACTGGTGGTCGTACAGCCCGTCGTCGAGCTCGTGGTCCTACCAGCCTGCAGCTTCTAGCTTCACGCCTGCTGCTTCAAATTCCCGTGCAGCAGATCCGTCTTCTTCCACTGCTGATTCTGATGGCGACGGCATTCCCAACAGTTGGGAGACTAACGGCTACGATTACGACGGCGACGGCCAGGTAGATTTGGATTTCCCCGCATGGGGCGCGAATCCCAATAAAAAAGACCTCTTTGTTGAGATGGATTACATGCCTGGTCTGCTCGCTTCTCAGTCGGAACTAGACACCATTGTGCGCACTTTTGCCAACTACCCTGTGAATAACCCTGATGGTAGCCGCGGCATTAACCTTCACCTCGACGCCGGTGATGCTTACGCCAAGTACGACCTCGGCGGCGGCAACGAGATTGATTATCAGGCTCTCCGCAATGAACAGACCGTCGGCCAGCTACGCCAGGAGAATTCTGATCCGGCTCGTAACGGTATTTTCCACTACATGGTGTTTGGTGACTACTACACCGATGCTCCTGGCTCATCGGGCATCGCTCAGATTGATGGCCTCAACTTCGCAGTTACCTTGGGTCCTCAGTACTGGGGTAATAACGTTTCCAGCAATACCTACGTGGGTACCTTCATCCACGAGCTGGGTCACAACCTGGGCTTGTACCACGGTGGCGATGACGACGTGAACTTCAAGCCCAACTACTTCAGCATCATGAACTACCGCTATCAGATTCAGGGCGTTCCCCGCACCGATGGTTCTAAGTACTTCGGTTACTCCACCCAGCAGTACGACACTCTCAATGAGCATGCGATTCATGAGGAGAACGGCTTGGGCGCTAACAGCCACGGCTTCCTCTACGACTATGATTCTCGTGCGGTTGCCGATGCGCCCATCGACTTCAATGACAACGGAACGATTGACAACGGCGCTGTACAAACCGACGTCAACAACGACGGCGAACTTGGCCGTTTGACCGCGCAGAACGACCTGGCAGCGATTCGCTTCCAGGCTCGCGCTCACCAGGGTTACCGCTACTCTGTGGAGCGCCCCGAGGTAACCAAGAACGAGCTCACTGCCGATATGGCTCGTGAGCACGGTTTGCTGGACTAGCACCCGGCGTGGAGGCTTATTCCATGAGGTAAGAGCGAGGTAAGCACAGCATCTATGATTCTCTACCCGGTTCAGGATGGAGCCTCTTACCATCCATAACGGTTACCGCTGTCTGGCAGAAACGGGTATAAGAACCGACTGACCGGTTGAGCTCGTTTTGACCACGTATACCTGGTCAAAACGAGCTACGCCGGTCATTCAGTTTCCGCTTTGCGCACCATGAAGTAGGTCAGCGCGGAGGCAACGGTCATAATCCCCACTGAAATCGCAGCCGTCCACACCACGCCCGCATCAAAAGCGTGCTGGGCAGAGAGCAGGAGCTGGGAACCGACGTCACCGCCGACTTCCTGCGCCGTATGCACCGCGCCGCCCAGCGTTTCGTGGGCGGAGTTCGCCTGTGCTTCAGTGAGCTGGGAGGGAACCTGAACGTTCATACGGTAGACCGCCGTGAGGATACCGCCCAATACGGCGGTGCCCAGGACCGCGCCAACTTCATAGGATGTTTCAGAAATTGCCGATGCCGCCCCCGCCTTCTCCGGGGGAACGGAGGCAAGAATCAAGTCGTTGGAGATGGTCTCTCCCGCGCCCACGCCGATACCAAGCAGAATAAAGGCAATCATCAGCCCAGCGTTCGTCGATGCGTTGTCGGTGAGCGCAACCACCAAATACCCCAGAGCATTGACCAAGAGAGAACCTGCAACAATGACTGCCGGGTGAATACGGGGCACAAAGCGCACTACTCCCAAACCAGCAACGATAGTCAGAAGAAGCCCGGGCAACAGGAAGATTCCGGCGTCCATGGGGCTGAGACCGCTGACCATTTGCAAGTGCTGGGACACGAAAAAGATGAAACCCGTCATCGAAAGAACACTCAGCAGGTTCGCAAGAATCGCGCCGGTAAAGACCTTGTTGGTAAAGAGGCGGACGTCCAGCATGGGAACGGTGCGGCGAATCTGCCGGCGTACAAAGAGCCAGCCGCATACAACGCCGAGAATCAGCATGAGCGGGCCGACGGCGTCCACACCTGCTTCGGCAAAATGTTTAATCGCAAAAACCACGGGAATCATGGCGGCCATGACCAACACGATGGAGATGCCATCTACCGGGCCGGGGTGAGGGTCTTTAGATTCAGGCAGGACCAGGGGTGCGCAAATCAGAAAGGGAATGAGTACGGGGATAGCCATCAAAAAGACCGAGCCCCACTCAAAATGCTCCAGCAGAAACCCGCCGACAATCGGGCCTAACGCAGCTCCCGCTGAGAACATAGATGCCCAGATGGCAATAGCGGTACGGCGCTCATTGGGGTTTTCAAAGATGTTGCGGATGAGCGACAGAGTTGAGGGCATGAGCATCGCCCCAAAGAAACCCAGAGTGGCACGGGCGGCAATCAGCCAGCCAGCCGACGGCGAGAAAGCCGCAAATCCCGAGACGAGCGCGAAACCCGTGCAACCAATAATGAGCAGTTTCTTACGCCCTATTCGATCGCCCATGCTACCCATAGGAACGAGCAAACCTGCCAGCACCAGTGAGTAACTGTCAATAATCCACAGTTGCTGGGTTCCGGTAGGCTCCAGTGCCCGCGCAATCGAGGGGATAGCAAAGGAAAGCACGGTGTTATCTACCGAGACTAAAAGCACCGGAAGCATCAGCACCACCAGCGCAGCCCAGCGCTGGCGTGGTGAGGTCTGAGGCTGGTTTTCTGCCGGGTTAATGATCTGGATAGGAGCTGTTTTCACGGATTATGCTTTGACTTTCATTTTTACAGAGGAATGTCCCGCAAAAGATGAAAGCGGGATGCCATTCCACTGTATCAACGACATCTTTTTCAGCACATCTTGAGATGAGGAATATAATTCATCAAATCTTCCGGTTACTTGGTAAGGTCTGCCCTTATTTGGCGTTGAAGTTTCTCTCGATTTCTTCAGGGGTCTGAATCGGCACCATATCGGTGAGTGGTAGCTGGTTTCGCTGCAACTTCTTTTTAGTGATTTGCCAAAGAACTGCTAGCACTACAAACCAGAGCGGGGTAAGCAGAAGGGCGATTCGGGTGCTTTCTCCTGCGGCGAGGGCGTAGACGATGAAGGCGAAGAATGCCAGCACGATCCACGGCGTCACGCGGGGGAAAGGCAGTTTGAACTGTGAAACTTTATGCTTTTCGGGTGATTTCTTGAAGTAGATGATGTAGCTGACCACGATGCTTCCCCAGGTGAACAAGATACAGGTGGAGCAAATCGAGGAAATCACGGTGAAGGCTGTGAGCAGGGTGTCGCCAGCGAGGAGCAGGGGTATAGAGAGGAACGTAAAGACGGCGGTGAAGAAGACCGCATTACGAGGTACTAGGCGAGGACTTCTATGGGTGAGCCAGCGGGGTGCGTGTCGGTCGAGACCCAGGGAATAGACCATACGGCTCGCTGAATATAGGCCTGAGTTGGCGCTGGATGCAGCGGAGAGGAGCACCACGAGGTTTACGACGAACGCGGCGCCAGTAAACCCTGCCATACCGAACATGGAGGTGAAAGGGCTGGTTTCGGGGTCGATCTCTACCCAGGGGGTCACCATCATGATCACGCTGAGCGCACCCACATAGAAAACCAGGATACGCAGAATAATCGAGTTGATAGCCGAGGGCAGGTTCTTATGGGGGTTCTCGGTTTCAGCGGCGGTGGTACCGACCAATTCGATACCGATGAAGGCAAAAATACCCATCTGGAAGCCCAGGATGAAGCCGCTCAGTCCGGTGGGGAAGAATCCGCCGTAGTTCCAGAGATTGGAGACTTGAGCGTGGTTACCGCTGGGTGACTCATAACCGGTAAAAATCAGAATAAGTCCGACCACAATCAGCGCGAGAATAGCCACGATTTTGATGATTGCAAACCAGAATTCGGTCTCGCCGAAGGCTTTGACGGGCTGCAGGTTCAAAATAAGTAGGGCGAGCGCAGTGATGGCCGAGGGTAGCCAGATGGGGACGTCGGGGTTGAAGTACTGCACGTAAGCGGTGATTGCCACGAGGTCTGCAATACAGGCGATAACCCAGGAGAACCAGTAGTTCCAGGAGACAAAGAAGCCTGCCCAGGGACCGATATTGTCTTTGGCAATATCACCAAAGGTCTTGTAGTTGAGGTTGGAGAGGAGCAGCTCCCCCAGTGCGCGCATGACAAAGAACAGTACGAAGCCGATAATCATGTAGACGAAGATGACGGAGGGGCCCACCAGATTGATGAGTTTTCCCGAGCCGAAAAAGAGCCCGGTTCCGATAGCTCCGCCGATGGCAATCAGCTGAAGATGTCGATTGGACAGACCGCGTTCTAGAGCGGGGCCATCCGGCGTGTGGGATGATTCAGGGGCGTTCACAGAGGTCTCCGGCAATCTTCAAAAATGGATATATATAACTAAGTATAAATAACTATACACATTCCATCAGCCTTCTTCCTATTTCAGCACCCCACCTGGACAGTCCCTAGGTGCCGCAGAAGCTGGTGAAGAATCGTGAATTATCAGGTGCGGTCTCTAAATCCTCTAGTCCATCCCGCCGCGTCATGGGCTGTCGTAGCGCATCTAACAACCTCTTCACGGGCTCGCCATTCCCCTTCTCCACCTCCCGCAGAGCCGCATCAACCCTCATATTCCGCGGAATATAAAGGGGATTAGCACCTTCCATCAGGTTCCGAGAAACTGCCTCAGCAGTACCCGTGACCCCGCGAAATTCCATTAACTCGCTCAGCCAATCCATCAGTTCCTCTGCTGAGTCCGCCCCACCCAACAAGGAAATCTGCTCAGGCGCATGCGTAAGGGTGTAGAAAAATTCAGTGAAATCTAAAGAATGCTTTTCCAGCAGCGTGAGCGTTTGACCGATAAAAGTTTTCAGCTGCTCCCGATGGGCAGTAGAAATATTCTCAACCGAAACACCCAGTTTTGCCGCAAAAATTTGCACCCAACGCTCCTGAAAGCGTTCGTCGAAAGCGGTCAGCACGGCAGTGGCGCCATCGACGGCGTCGTTGGGGTTCTCTGCCATTAAATCGAGAAGACTCTCGGCAAACCGTGCCAGGTTCCACTGTGTAATGCCCGGCTGATTGCCGAACGCGTAGCGGCCCTGCCGGTCAATCGAACTAAAGACGGCGTTCATACGGAATTCGTCGACGAAAGCGCAAGGACCGAAGTCGATGGACTCGCCAGAAACCAAGACGTTATCGGTATTGAGCACACCATGAATGAAACCCAATCCCATCCACTGCGCCACCAAATCTGCCTGCTTTTCAGCGACCGCCTGAAGGAGCTTCAGAGCAGAGGAGCTTTCTTCCAAAGCATGTTCCTGCGTTTTCAGGTGCGGAAAATGACGCTCCAGCGCATAGTCAACCAGCCGTTTGCGCTGGTCAATGGGCATATTCATCTGTGCGTACTGAAAAGTCCCTACCCTAATATGGCTCGATGCCACCCGCACCACAATTGCCGCTGGCTCAGGTAGCGGACTACGCCGGCGGACCGTCTCACCTGTTTCAATGACCGCCAGTGCTCGCGAAGTAGGCACGTTCATTGCGGCAAAAAATTCCCCAATGATAACCTCGCGCCAGACCGCTGACAGCGGTGCTTTACCATCTGAACCGGGGCGGGAGAAAGGAGTTCGTCCGCTTCCCTTCAGGTGCAAATCGACCCGGTGAGAAAGAATATCGGGCGTATGCGCATCCGCCACCGGCAACTCGCCAATCAGGTGGGCGCGCCCGTCGCCCAATACCGGCGAAAGGTGGCCAAACTGGAAACCCGAGTAGGCAAGCGCATAAGAAGAACCAGCATCCTCGCCAGGTTCCGCTTCTTTTTGCCCAGTAAGCCATTTCAGGCCCTCGGCGCTTGCCAGCCATTCGGCGTTAAGTCCGAGGTCTTGAGCCAGTGGTTCGTTCACCCAGCTCACGCGCGATTCTGCAGGAATATCAGGGTGGGCTTGGACGGCGAGGTCGGGAAAGGTTCCGGCGTAGGTCTGTTCTAGTTGCATGCGAAAATACGGTGCAAGTTTGCTAGGGAGAGCGCAATGTTTTTGCGGTTGGCACGGAAGCTACCGAGCAGGTGGTAAATCTTGTACACGGGAATCCCTGCTATCACAGAACCGCGAGCGTCGAAGGTTTCGCGAACGGTTACGGTGCCATCATGGTTATCAGTAATATCCCAAGACCAGGTGTGCTTGCCGGGGTGCACCCAAGTCACACCGGAGTTTTTCTCGGCGCGGGTAACTTTCATGGGCAAGGTGTAGGGGATTCCCAGAACCATGTTTTGGCTGAAGGTATCGCCCTCAGCAAATTCGCCGTCGCTGCCTTTGTTGAGCCCGCGAATGGTAGTGCCACCGTCCAGCTCGGCATGGCGGGCAGGGTTGGCAACGAGCGCGTAAACATCAGAGGCCGAGGCGCGAAGGGTTGTTTCTGCGGCGATGACGTTCGGGTCAAGGTCAATAAATTTGATAAGAGGCTGATTCATATATTCGAGTCTATACGGGTTGTGTTGACCTGCGCTGAGATTCGTGCCCACAATAGAGGAACGATATAAGGTCAAAAGATAAGGATAATCCCGTGATTTTTATTGTTGTTAAATACCAGGTTAAGCCTAGTGAAACCGAGAATTTCTTGGATGCCACGCGGGCGTTCACCGAAGCTACTCGCGCAGAGCCTGGCAATAAGTGGTTTGAATGGTCACGCTCGGTTGAGGACCCCAACGAGTTTGTTTTGGTAGAGGCTTTTGCCGACGACGCTGGTGAGGCGCACGTCAATTCTGAGCACTTCGCCAAGGGTTTGGAGGCGATGCGCCCCTTGCTGGCTGAGACTCCCAAGATTATTTCGCGTCAGATTGATGGCGATGACTGGGATGAGATGGGCGAGTTAAAGATCAATTAAGCGCGGAGCGTCTCAATAATCTTCAACTCGCCCGCAGGGATGAGGGAACAGATTCCGAGCGTGCGAGGAAATAAATCTGTTTCCGAATCGGCGAAGCCGGGGTTAAAGATCAATTAGGCGCAGAGCGCAATCCTTAAAACACAGTCAAAGTGGCGTTCTGGGGTGCATTCTTACACCTCAGAACGCCACTTTGCCTGTGCCTTACCCAGCAGCTCGACGACGCCGTCGGGCATCGCATCAAAAAACTGGCTAGTTTTGCCCCGCATTTACGCCCCGCGCTCCCCCGCATTGCACACACGGTGAAATTCACCTTTATTCATTACAATGGTTCCTGTAATCATCTGTTCGGCTTTATCGGAGAGTAAATTTTATGACTGGTCCAGACAATCTTTCTCAGAGCCCCACGGTTAACCGCGATGAACACGATGATTCTGAGAACGGTTCGGTAACTCTAGCTGTTTCTACTGTAATTTTGGCGCTCCGCAAAAAGGATGGCGAATCACAGAGTTCTTTGTGGTTACCGCTGGTGCGCCGCCTGCGTGAACCCTATAAGGGGCAGTGGGCTCTACCTGGTGGTCCTCTTCCGAGCGATCTTTCGCTGGAGCAGGCTGCAGGTTCTACCCTGAAACGCGCCACCGGTCTGGTTCCCGGATATTTAGAGCAGCTTTATGCGTTTGGTGACGTCCTGCGTACCCCCGACCATCATGTGAAGCGCGACGGCGGTCCACTCACTGTGCCCGCTGCAGATGAGGCTCCTGCGAACCGCACGGTTTCGGTGGTGTATTGGGCATCGATTCCTGCAACCGAAGTAAGCCGTACTCGCGTTCACGAAAATATCCGCTGGTTCCCCCTCGACGAGTTGCCCGTGCTAGCTTTCGACCACAACGAAATCATTGAATACGCTAAATACCGCCTGCAGAACAAGGTGGAGTATTCACGTATCGCCCACTCTTTCTTAGGTGAAGAATTTACGTTGGCGCAATTGCGCGAGGTGTATGAGGCTATCCTTGAACGCCCTCTTGACCCAGCGAATTTCCGCCGCCAAATTGCTGCATCTAAGTCAATTATTGATACGGGTAAGCGTGTTGAAGGCACCCGCCACCGCCCGCCGCGTCTTTACCGCTACAATCATTCTCAAGCGTTCTCTGATCAGGGTCCGCTGGGTATGTATCGGGCAGCTGAACATGCCAAGGCTGAGGGTTCTAAAATCCAATAGTATTTCCCTTTCACTTCCCCCGAAGGATTCTTCATGAAGGTTTCCCCTCTTCTCGTTGCGCTAGGTGTTTCGGCCGTTGCGCTGACCGGTTGTTCGTCTGCGCAGGAGTCGTCGGCCCCTGTTTCCTCTCAGGCAAAGAGCCACTATCAGGACGGACAGAAAGCAACCGTAAAGTCGGTTGATACCGGTAATACAGTTACCGTTGAGATTGACGGCAAGTCCGAGCAGGTGCGTCTCTTGAACGTAGTCGCGCCGTCGGAGAATAATAACGTTCTTTCGGGGTCTTGCATGGTGCAAGAATCTAAGGATTTTTTGGCGTCTAAGCTTCCTGTCGGACAGGAAGTTACGCTGAATTTTGACGACGCTCAGGTGGGTACCTCTGGCTTCCTCGATGCCGCGGTACTGGTAGGCGAAGATCTCGTCAATGCTGAGGTAACTGGCGCTGGTATGGCAGCGACTACTTTCGCTACGCAGAAGGATGAGTTCTATCCGAAGGTGTCTGAGGCGCAGCAGCAAGCGGCGAAAGATGGCAAGGGGATTTACTCCACTGATACGGAGTGCACCGTTCCTCATGCGTTGAAGGACGCCATCGATCAGGTGAAGTCCGCTGGAGATAAGTCTAATGAGGACGAGCGCAAGGTGGTCTACCAAAAAGCCTCTGCCCTGTATAATTCGCTCGATGAATCAGAGTCCGCTCCTGCCAGTTATCTCGGCTCGATTGTGACTCTAGATGCTGTACAGAAGCAGATGGAAGATTTGCGTACCGCTCTAGGTGACAATTACTACGATGAGACAGGGCTTTCTCAGGCGGAGAAGCAATCCGCATCAGCTAGCGCAACGGCGCGCCCTGGCAGCAACTAGTCTGCCGATAGGTGCATAACAAGACGGCACGAGTTACAACCCCACGCTGTATATAATCGCGTGGTATTGTATATCTATTCTTGTTATTCCGCCCAAGGAGTTTGCGTTGGCAACTATCGCGCAACGGCTACTGAGCCGTAAATCCATCAGTGAAGATATTGGCATTGACGATGCTCACGGCAAACCCGGCTTAGTACGTAATATCGGCTTGCCCCAGCTAGTCTCCTTGGGCGTGGGCGCAACTATCGGTACCGGTATTTTCTTTATTTTTTCCGAGACCGTTCCCATGGCAGGGCCTGCCACCATTGTCTCGTTCATTATTGCCGGGGTTGTGGCTGGTTTGACTGCTCTATGTTACGCAGAAATGGCAGGAGCGGTGCCGGTTGCGGGATCATCCTATTCCTATGCGTATGCAACCATGGGCGAAGGTGTAGCTGTTCTGATTGGTGCCTGCCTCCTACTGGAGTACGGTGTTTCCGCCGCGGCAGTTGCCGTTGGCTGGTCCCAGTACATCAATGAACTGTGCAGTAATCTCTTCGGATTTGTTCTGCCCGAGGCGCTCTCGTATGCGCCTGAAGAAGGCGGCATTATCAACTTACCCGCCGTCGTCTTGGTGCTGGGTTGTGGGCTTTTGCTCTCTCGCGGTGCGCGCGAATCGACCACCGCAAACGCCATTATGGTAGGTATCAAGCTTGTAGTGTTGCTTCTGTTTATTGCGATTGGTATTCAGGGCTGGAACTCTGACCATTTTGCTGGTTTCTGGGACGCCGGTGCACAGGGAATTCTGGGTGCGGCAGGCGTTGTGTTCTTTACCTTTGTCGGTTTGGATGCCGTCTCCACCGCAGGTGCTGAAGCTAAGAATCCACGCCGCAACATGCCGCTGGCGATTATTCTCTCGCTGATTATTGTGACTACTTTCTACGTGGCAGTAGCTATTGTGGCTATCGCCGCGCAACCCACTGAGGCGTTTGAGGGTCAAGAAGCTGGTTTAGCACAGATCATGACCGATATTACCGGTTCAACGATTTTCTCGACGGTACTCTCAGCAGGCGCTGTTATCTCCATTATTTCGGTTACTTTGGTAGTAATTTACGGTCAGACCCGAATCCTCTACTCCATGTCTAATGACGGTCTGATTCCACCCGTCTTCCAGAAAGTCAATCCTCAATCAAACACGCCGGTCATCAATACGTGGATTGTATCCGTGGTGGTAGCTGTTCTTGCGGGTGTTATTCCCATCAACTTCCTGGCTGAGATGACTTCCATCGGCACCCTGCTCGCCTTCTTGGTTGTTTCTATTGGCGTGATGATTCTGCGCCGCACTCACCCGAACCTGCCTCGCTCTTTCAAGGTGCCCCTCTACCCCGTCATTCCAATCCTTTCAGTTTTGGGCTGTGTAGTGATTATTAGCCGTCTGCAGATAGTGACTCTGGTTGTCTGCGCCATCTGGATTGCCGTCGCCTTTGTCTACTACGCCTTCTACGGCTTCAAGCACTCTAAGCTCGGTCAATTGATTGACCAGGGTGTGGATACTACCTCGAATACAGTCGTCTAAGTTTTCAAGGATTCATCATGCAGATAGCTCCCTTTGGGGTTGAGTTGTGGCTCAACGAATTTGAAGATTCCGCTCGGTTGAATCTCGCTGAAACTTCTATTTCGGCGCTGTCACTGCGGGAGTTTTTTGAACTCACCGGTTTGGGAGATTCTGCTTTGGACGAGCTTCTAGACGCGCGGCTCAGCTACGGGGCGATTCCCGGTAGTGAGCGCATCCGCAAGGCAATTTCGGGGCTGTACGAAAATGTAACCCCCGATCGGGTGACGTTAGCACATGGCACTATTGGCGCTAATCATCTGGCACATTTAGTGCTGACCGACGCCGGGGATCACGTGATTTCATTCAGCCCTTCGTACGATCAGCATGCAGCGATTGCCGAGTCCATTGGCGCTGAGGTAACGGTTCTACCGCTACTTCCAGAGAACGGTTACTTGCCGAATCTGCAGGAGTTGCGGGAGGCCGTCCGCCCCTCCACCAAGCTCATCTGCCTCACTAACCCCAACAACCCCACCGGCACACTGATGGACGCCGCCATGATGGCGGAGGTCGTAGGTATTGCCCGCTCGGTAGACGCTTACATTCTCTGCGATGAGGTCTATCGCGGGGTAGAAGCCCCCGGTGTGGAGCCTGTCCCCTCTGTGGCAGATTTGTATGAAAAGGGCATCGCTACCAGCGGACTTTCTAAAGCCTTTTCGCTACCCGGCCTGCGCGTAGGTTGGGCTGTGATCCCCAAAAATTTGAAAGCACAGTTTGCCGATCAACGCGACTACTCAATTATTTCGGTAGGCGTTTTGGATGATTTACTGGGCGCGCTAGCTATCGAACATCACGAAGTGCTCTTAAAACGCTCTCGCAGCATCCTCAACCGCAACCGCGCCGTCGTCGAGCAGTGGTTAGAGAACGAACCGCGAGCAAGCTGGGTGAAACCCGACGCCGGGTCAGCGGCTTTGTTGAAGATTGAGGCGCCGGTGGACGACCGTACGTTTGCTATCGGACTGTTGGAACAAACCGGGGTGCTGTTAACTCCCGGTTCTGCCTTTGGAGTACCCGAACACTACCGCCTGGGGTACACCTGCTCGGAAGAAACTCTACGCGAGGGGCTGGCGGAAATTAGTGGTTACCTGGATCAGCTCGGCTAACGAACCAGTACCCGCTGACCGGCGTAGTGTGTTTTGACCAGATACTCGTGGTCAAAACACACTACGCCGGTCAGAACTCATAAGACTCAACAAAAAATCCCCGCCCCTCTTAATCAATGAGAGGGGCGGGGATTCTTGCTATGCGCTCAGGCTTATGCCTCAGAAATAATCAGACCCTTGGTCTGTGAGGTTGCGCGTGCAAAGCGCTCCTGAACATCTGCCCAGTTGACGATGTTCCAGAAAGCCTTGACGTAATCGCCCTTAACGTTCTGGTAATCCAGGTAGAAAGCGTGCTCCCACATATCCAGCTGCAGAACGGGAATCAGACCAACGGAGATGTTGCCCTGCTGATCGTAAAGCTGCTCGATAACGAGGCGCTTACCCACGGTGTCCCATGCGAGGATTGCCCAGCCGGAACCCTGGATGGTGGTTGCTACGTTGGTGAAGTGCTCACGGAAGCCATCGAATGAACCGAAGAATTCGTCGATTGCTGCTGCGAGTTCACCGGTAGGCTTGTCGCCGCCCTCAGGTGAAAGGTTGGTCCAGAAAACCGAGTGGTTGGTGTGGCCACCGAGGTTAAATGCAAGGTCCTTGGAGAGCTTGCCGATGTTTGCGAAGTCGCCCTTTTCACGAGCTTCTTCCATCTTCTCGATAGCGGTGTTAGCGCCTGCAACGTAGGTTGCGTGGTGCTTGTCGTGGTGCAGTTCCATGATGCGAGCCGAAATGTGGGGCCCTAGAGCTGCGTAATCGTAAGGAAGATCAGGAAGTACGTACTTCTCAGCCATGAGGAGTTACCTTTCTATAGCGGAAAACTTTCATTACTAAGTTTACGCATCATCGTGAGAGTTGTCGCCTTTTCGTAACAAACTTTCACGCACCGCTAAGATGCGGGCAACCTCCTCATAAACTTCTCCCAGTTCTCTCCGACGTCTACCCTGCCTCTTCTGATGTGAGGTAGTTTCTTAGTTTTTCTCGACGCCGGTTGGCAAGAATTTGCGCGAGGGCGGGGAGGATTAGAACCAGTAGGGCGGTTTCCACCACCAGAGTTCCAGAAAATACAAAGATTTGGGCGCCGGGGTCTAAGACCTGATGGAAGAGGTGCATCGTGCCTTTGGAAAAGAGGTGAAGCGGAATAACGAAGAAGGAGATGAAAGTGCCTAAGAACCAGCTGGGCACAAACACAAGAATTGCCCAGCGCAGTTGCATGAACCAACGTTTGAGGTTTTCCCAGCGTCAGCGCGCCGTGCGGAGCCGGTAGGGCGAGATACCATCTTCCACCAAGGGTTTTTCTACCCCTTAAGTGGATTAAGTGCAGAAAGTTATCCACAGGCGGTGGATAACTCTGTGGGAAAATCGAACACTTTGAATTTAAGGCAAACAAGACGTCTCAAAAGAGCGACTTTTCCGGGATTTTTTCTTCAAAGTATTAGTTGGGACACCAAATATATGTTCGATAATGACACATGTGTAAGTTTTCCACGCTGTGCATAACTTCTGTGGATAAGCCTGAAAATATCCTCAGAACCGCTTATTCTCGCGGTTTTTCAATTGGCTTCCCCACAGATAGTTTTCGTTTTCCCCACTTTAAGTGGATATTGTTCACAGAGTTATCCACAGGTGTGGATAATAAACACCGTACGCGCTTCGGCACCCCTGCGCACGTTTTCCGATTCCCCTCATCGGGGTGAAAAATTTCCCTAGAAACCGGGATTTTAGGTTTTTCCACCGTACCCTGTCCTTAAAAACCTTAACCCTGCTTCCGAGATAATCACACCTGTGTAAGTTTTCCACGCTGTGTATAACTTCTGTGGATAACAAAAATCGCCCGCATCCTGAGGATACGGGCGATTGAAAAAGGGGATTTATGCGCGTACAGCTTTTCTGCGACCAAATAGTGCGTCTACCGCGTATGCGCCAGACCCAGTCAGAGCTAACGCAAGAGCACAAGCGCCGAGCAGCAATACGAATTCAAAGCCGCCATTTGCCGCGAAAAACCAGCAGATCCATGTACGAGAGCAATCGCACCCAGCATATCCAGCGCAAAGAGGATGCCGACGATGCGGGTAGCAACGCCAATCATCAACAGGACGCCGCCGATAAGTTCGAGCCACATGATGGCCGGTGCCATGAGCTCGGGGCGGACACGCCCATCTGAATGAATGACTCAGTGGTTCCCGCAAGAGTTCACTCATTGAGTTTTTACCAGCCGTGCATGAAAAAAGTTACGCCTAGAACAACGCGCAAGATAAGAAGTCCGAGGGATATTGAGGAGTTATTTCATTGAGTCATATCTTCATCTCATCAACAAACTAATTTACGTGTCAACTAATTTTAAGGTGCACTATACCACCTCACACAAAACGCCCTTGGTGAAAGAATCTTCACCAAGGGCGCTCTGACCAGTAAAAACGGGTTAGTCGATGATAGTTGAGTTACTCAGATTGATGACCTCAGAAGGCTTTGCACCCAGCACCGATTCGCCAATTCGTGCAAGCTGTTTAATCTGACGCAAACCCAGGTGAGAGAAAATCTGCTTGCGCACTTCCTGCACATGCCCAGGCGCAGCTTCTGCCACCTTTTTCAGCCCCTCTTCTTTGAGGTGGCAGATAGATACCCGGCGATCCTTGGAATACACAGAACGTTCCACGAAGCCGTCCTTTTCCAAACGGCTCACCACCCGCGAAAGGCGGGGAAGAAGAGTGCTGGTCTGGCGAGCCAGCTCGGTCATGGTCAATGCGTGTTTAGGAGATTCAGAAAGCATGGCGAGAACCATATATTCAACAAAACTTAAGTCAGAATCGCGCTGAAGCTGATTTTCTAACTGACCAGGCAAGCTGAAGAACACGCTCGTCAGAAAGAGCCAACCCTCACGCTCTTCCTCACTCAACCAGGGAAAATCTTCATGTTCCTGTGTTGGGTTCTCTGCGCTCATGGTCGCTCCGTTTCAATTTTTGTTGATACGTAAATAGTTTTTGCCCCTTTAATCTTAGAACTATCACGGTGGGATAAGGAACTTTTGTGAGCAAAATATAAGCGATGATAGGCGATTTTTAGGAATATGGTAGTCTGTTTCACTGGTGTGCAGGGAAGTCTGGTCTGCCTACTCCGTTTTCTACAGTGCGGCTTCAAAACTATGATTCCACTAGTCAGAGCTGAGTAGCCGTTCTTTCTTCAACCCTGGAGCGCTATGTCAAACGCTATTTTGTCCCGTGGTTCGCACCGTGAGACCACCCGCATCACCGAAATTCTCCGCAAAGAGTCCGTTGGTGGATTCATTTTATTAGGGGCAACAGTTGTCGCCCTTATCCTGGCGAACTCGCCGTTGCAGAGCTTCTACTTCGGACTTCGCGATACCTACCTAGGGCAAGACATCGGCGATTTTCACCTCAAACTCTCGCTTGGTCATTGGGCAGCCGACGGTCTATTGGCAGTCTTCTTCTTTCTCGCCGGTTTAGAACTGAAAAAAGAGTTTGTGGTGGGAGACCTTCGCAACCCCGGTAAAGCTCTGGTACCCGTTCTGGCGGCAGCAGGTGGAGTGGCAGTTCCAGCCGTGTTATATGCACTCATCAACCTGAATTCCAGTAGCGAAGCCCTGGGTGGCTGGGCGATTCCTGCAGCCACCGACATCGCGTTTGCCGTTGCAGTTTTGGCAGTCATCGGCACGCATCTCCCCGCCGCCCTGCGCACCTTCCTGCTCACCCTGGCAGTGGTCGATGATCTCATAGCCATCGTGATTATTGCCCTCTTTTATTCTTCTGACCTCAAGATTCATTACCTACTCTGGGCACTCATTCCCCTGGTGGTCTACGCCCTGATCGCCCGCCTAGGTGAGCGCCATTTCCACCTCAACCCCGCGTCGTCCTGGTTTATTCTGCTCCCCCTGGGCGGTGTGGTTTGGGCGCTGTTCCTCAACTCGGGAATTCACGCCACCATCGCCGGAGTGGTACTGGCATTTCTGATTCCGGTGCGTCCTAACCGCCATACAGAACAGGCGGGCGCTCATGCAGGTTTAGCGGAGGTGATGGAACATCGGGTTCGCCCCATTTCTGCAGGGTTCTGTGTTCCAGTTTTCGCGTTCTTCTCTGCGGGAGTGGCTATAGGTGGTTGGAACGGCTTCACCGAAGCACTCAGCCAGCCCATTGCCGTTGGAATCATGGTAGCGCTAGTCTGCGGCAAGGTCATCGGAATTACAGGCGCAACCTGGCTCATTACCCGCCTGGGCAAAGTAAACCTTGACCCCGACCTCAAATGGATTGACGTGCTCGGTCTTGCCTCTCTGGGAGGAATCGGATTCACCGTGTCACTCCTCATCGCAGAGCTATCTTTCGGCATCGGCTCCAGCTATAACGATTACGCCAAAATCGCGATTCTCACTGCCTCCGTACTCGCGGCAATCCTCGGCTCGCTTATTCTCAGCTCCCGCAATCGCCACTTCAAAAAGATTGAAGAGAAAGAAAAAATCGATCAGAACGATGACGGCGTACCCGACGTCTTTACAGACGACGGCGCAAAATCTCACTAACGCAATACCTCCCGAGGTGCGGGGAAAGATGTCCACCATCCGATATTCTCCCGCACCTCAAATCCTTCCCCTTGCTGAATTCAGTACAGTAGACGTTAGATAAACCTGAAATACCCGGCAGCGATTTTCCAATCGAACCAACTCAGCAGAAGGGTGTACGCACGCATATGTCTAGCTCCCCAGCTTCTCCTCAGCCCACAAACAGCACGCTATCGCGCGGAAGTTACGCTGAATCAACCCGTATCTCAGAGATATTGCGTAAAGAGTCGCTGGGCGGTTTTGTTCTGCTGGGCGCGACTATTCTGGCAATCGTCTTCTCCAATACTCCTGCCCGAGACCTATATTTTGGAGTGCGCGATTTTGAGCTAGGTTTCAACGTACCCTTCTTCCACCACCTCATGATGACCGTGAGTCAGTGGGCGGCAGATGGTTTGCTCGTAGTTTTCTTCTTCCTCACCGGTCTGGAACTAAAAAAAGAATTCGTGATTGGCGACCTCAGGGACCCCGGGCGCGCCATCGTTCCTATCGCCGCAGCGTTTGGCGGCGCGGCTCTTCCTGCAATCATCTACTTTGCAATCAATGCTTCCCAACCTGAGGCTGTTCACGGGTGGGCAATTCCTGCAGCTACCGATATTGCCTTCGCCGTAGCTGTTATTACTGCCGTCGGATCCTATATCCCCGCCGCTCTACGGACGTTCTTGCTGACCTTGGCAGTGGTAGATGACCTTATCGCGATTTTCATCATCGCAATTTTCTACACCAACAGCTTCAAGCCCTGGTACCTGATTGCGGCCATCATTCCAATTTTGCTTTACATCTGGTTCGCCTATAAAAAGGAAAAGCTCTTCCACGAAAAGCCCTGGACGGCGTGGGCGATTCTCCTCCCCCTCGGCCTCATCACCTGGGCGCTCTTCCTCGAATCCGGTATTCACGCGACCATCTCGGGCGTCGTCCTAGGCTTCTGTGTTCCGGTGAAATACACCGAGCAAGCACGCAAGGCAGACGCCTGGGCGGGGCTGGCGGAAGTTCTTGAGCACCGTCTGCGCCCGCTTTCCACGCTCATTTGTGTACCAATTTTTGCGTTCTTCTCAGCCGGTGTTTACATCGGTGGATGGAACGGGCTCAGCACCGCGCTGACCGACTCTGTTGCATTAGGCATTATGTTTGGCCTGGTATTCGGCAAAACTATTGGTATTACGCTTACCACGTGGCTAGTTACCCGCTTGCGCAACGCAAACTTGGACCCCGACATCAAGTGGGTCGACGTCATCAGTATGGCAGTGACCGCCGGTATCGGATTTACCGTTTCGCTGCTGGTTGCCGAACTGTCCTTTGAAACCGGTTCCCACCATACGGAGAACGCCAAGGTCGGCATTCTCGTGGGATCCGTGACGGCGGCAGTAGTGGGTGGCTTCCTGCTTTCCCTGCGCAATAAGCATTACAAGAATGTGGAGTTGCGCGAGAGCTTAGATGAGAATGCCGACGGCGTTCCCGACGTCTTCTCCGACGATTCAGGACGTCGGTAAACCCATAAATCCCGACCAAGTGACCGTCTGAGCTCGTTTTGACCACATGTACATGGTCAAAACACGCTCAGGCGGTCATTCGTTTCTCCCTAGACATGCAAGAACGGGAGAAGAGCAAAGCGAGTAGCGGGAAACAGAATCACGTCCAGAAGGAACGCCCCTCCCAACGCCACGCACAGCACCGGCAACACATACCGTAGCGCCGCCCCGAACCGCTCGCGCACGAAAGCCAGCGCCTTAGAGAAGAGCGCTTCTTTCCCTGCAATCAGTGCAATCACAAAGAATGTGAGCGGGAACTGGGAAAGAAGAGACCACAGCACAAGCCCCACGCATTGAGCCCATAAAGGCTGTGACGCCGACGCCGCCACGAAAGCGGCAAACGGTACGTCGGTGGTCACCACCAGAATGAAAATTAGCGCGAAAACAACCAGTCCTGAGGCGCTACGGTTTTTAGCAGGTTTCTCAGTTTCGCTGTTCGTTCCACGGCGCAATTGATACAGACGAAAGAGTCCGTAGCCCAGCAACCCCAGTCCGATAATTAACTTGCCCAGTAGCGTCCACACGCCGGCGTTAAGAATGGCGTGAAAAATCTGGTGCCAGGGCAATCGGGCAATAAAATCCCCAAAAACTAGACTCAGAAAAAGTCCCCACGTGGTAACGCCCAGCAGAATAAGCAAACTGAAACCAAGCACCGTGCGTCGTCCCGAACGATTCCCGTTTTTAGCGAGAAAGTAAAGCGCCACGAACAGTGGAGCGGGGTCAAAGCCCGCTAACCCTAGGGGAAAAACGAGCGAGAAGTAGCGCGCTAAATCCATGCTTAGCGCACCGCAGGTTTAACGAACGGGAAGCTCAGCACGCCGCGAATCTGGGTTCCGGTCATCAGCATGACCAGACGATCCACACCGATTCCCAAACCACCTGTGGGAGGTAATCCGGTTTCTAGTGCGTAGAGGAAGTCCTCATCAATTTCCATTGCCTCGGGGTCGCCCGCTGCGGCCTTGAGGGATTGTTCGGTGAGGCGACGTCGCTGTTCCAACGCATCCGCCATTTCTGAGTAAGCGGTACCCAGCTCCATACCGTTAATGACTAAGTCCCACCGCTCAGCGAGTCCCTCCTCCGACCGATGCGGGCCAGCGAGCGGGGAGGTTTCCACGGGGAAATCCTTGTAGAAAGTGGGGAAGATGGTATTCGCTTCTACCAGTTCGCCGTAGAGTTCTTCGATGATGGCGCCAGCTCCCATGTCGTCCCGAACATAGATTTCGTTTTCGCGTGCTAGCTTCAACAGCACCTCAAAATCGGTATCGAGGGAGATTTCCCTTCCAACCGCCTCGCTGAGAGCACCGCACACGGTTTTCACCGGCCACGAACCCGAGACGTCGGTAAGAACGCGCTCATCAGCGCCCTTCTCCCCCAGTGGCAACGATTCGGTGCCGAAGACCGAGCGGGCAGCGTTTTTGATGAGCGATTCGGTAATTTCGCGCATCCCGTTGTAATCGGAGAACGGTTTATACGCCTCCAACACGGTGAATTCGGGGTTGTGGGTGGCGTCGGCGCCCTCGTTGCGGAAGTCTCGCCCCAACTCGTAGACCGCGCCCATGTCGCCTACAACCAGGCGCTTGAGATATAGCTCGGGGGCTATACGTAGGTAAAGTTCGGCACCGTAGGCATTGATGAAGGTCTTGAAGGGGCGTGCGGAAGCCCCACCGTGGATTGAGTTCAAGATAGGGGTTTCAACCTCGGTAAAGGCTTCTCCGTCCAGAGTCGCACGAATCGAGGTAATGATTGACGTGCGCATCTTCAAGAACTCCCGTTGTTGCGGGTTCACAATGAGGTCTGTGGAACGACGGCGCAAGCGCGCTTCAGGGTCTTTGAAGTTTTCGAAGGGGATGGCGTGCAAGGACTTCGCGCCCATAAACCAGCTAGATGCCAAGAGGGAGGCGGTTCCGTTTTTAGAACGTCCCAACGCCCCTTCGAAGACCAGGATGTCGCCCGTATCCGCGTTGTGGCGTAGCAAGTCAAGATCGGCACCGGAGGCTTCAAATCGTCCTCTCTCACATACCACCTGCACGGTGGTAGCGCCGTCGATGAGCTCCACAAAAACGACCGAACCGAAGGAGCGGATAGCGCGAGCGCGTCCAGCCACCGATAGCCGTTCTCTTGTAGATGCACCACTTACTGCAGCGTTCTCAAACGTGGCTATCTTTTCTGCCAACTGCGCGGGGGTGAGCTGAGTAGAAATGCCTAGTGGGTAGGGGTTCATCCCCGCCTCGCGGAGCTGTTTCATGTGGCGGATGCGGTGCTTGCTTTGATCGTTGAAGCGGTGTTCTACCGGTGCCGGCGCCACCGTATGCCGTTCGACTTCGAGCGCTTGTTTGAGCTGTTCGTCGGTGAGGCTACCGCCGGTGGATGTTTTGCGGCTGAGCCATTCGGGCAGGAATCCTTCTGCAATTCCCGAAGCAATCGCTACCGAAGGCAGGGTCACAATCGACTCGGCAGCGAGGTATCGAGGTTGCCAGAAGGGATCAAATTTCTGGTTGAAGCGGTAAAGGCGTTCAAGTTGGAGGTAGCGGTCGAGAAATCCAAGGGTGGAGGACGCCGCGCGCGTCCAGGGGCTTGCACCAAAGTGGTCGGCCTCTACGAAGGTTTTACGGAACATAGCGAAGTTGAGGGAAACTTCTTTGATACCGACTTCGCTCGCCTGTTCCATGAGCTGGGCAACCATGAATTCCACAACCCCATTGGGGGCTTGCGGCGAACGTCGCATGATGTCTAGTGAGATGCCGCGGCGTCCCCAGGGCACAAAGGAGAGGATACCGACGATCGTCCCCTGAGGGTCATGAGCTGTCACCAGGGTGCTTCTGCCATCGGCAGGGTCGCCCAAACGGTTCAGCGCCATCGAGAATCCGCGTTCGGTTTCACCGTGGCGCCAGGAGTCAATGTCTGCGATAATTTCTTGCATCCGTTCGGCAGATAGGTTGCAATGCTGTTGGATGCGCACCTCGTAACCTTCAGATTCGAGACGGCGAGCTGCCTGGCGGACGTCGGTCAGCGAGGTGTTATTGAGGGAGAAACGATCGGGGTAAAGGATTGCTTCATCGCCCATATAGGTAATGGATAGCCCTGCGGCAGCATAGGCTTTGGCGCCTTCTTCGCTCACGCTCATGGCGCCGAGGTTCCAGCCGTAGGTGCGGGCATACTGGGTGAAGTTGGCGATAGCTGATGCCCAGGACGACGGCGCACCCACCGGGTCACCCGATGCAAGGCACACCGAGCGGATGAGTCGGTAGGTTACCGCTGCTTTGCGGTCATCGGAGAAAACGATGAGCTTGTCGCGGCGGGTTGCGAAGTAAGAAAGCGAGTCATTAGCGCCGTAGGCGTGTACCAGCTCGCGCAGTTCCAGCTCGGTTTCGGGCGTCCATACGTTTTTCTCCGGCGGATTGCGCAGAACCATCAAAATAAAGAGAAGAACGCACGCGGCGTAGCTGAGTTCCATCATCTCTTGAAAAATTTTGCTGAGAAAGTACTGTTCCGGGTGGTGGCCCGGGAGGTGTAGCCCTATCCCGGAAAGCAAATAGTCAAGAGCGTTTCGCCAAGCGTCTCCGGATCCGTGGCTTGCCTGAATGTTCCCAAAGACTCCAGCAAGAAGTATGGTAACACCCAAGCCAATGAGCGTTACTACGATAGCGCCTGACCAGTTTCTTCGCCCTAGCCGAGCAGGGAAGGCGTGGCGGGCGTGGAACAGGAAGAAGATGGAGACAATACCCACCACGATAGAGAGAATATCAAGGATGGGGTTGTAAGAATGAAGTAACGTTTTGAGTATATTTTCGGAGGAAAACACCTTGGCTACTAAAGGTATACTCGCCAAGACTCCTAAGATTTCGAAAGTTACTACGGCGTTCAGTGCAGCTCTGCGACGTTTCACCAGGTTTACGGTAATAAGAGCCATTACAATCACCGAGACCAAAGACCGGCTGACCGGCACGTTGAGGTAGGTAAACGTGAGCTCCCACCAGGTAGACGAACGCCCTCGGTGAAGCGGGGAGAGAATCCAAGACATCAGAGTCAGAGCAGTTCCAAAAGAATAAATGCCGATGACCCAGCGGGCTATTATTTCGTCACTCTCTTTGAAGCGACTCCATCGTGATGAAGCATATGATGTGGAGCGTTTAGCGTGCATAGTTTCTCTCTATAATTTCCCAGTGAGTTCAGCAATACTTCCCGACGATGAGAGTGTCTGCTGATACTTTGGTTGCGCTTTGGGGGCAAGCTAGTACCTGTATAAATAAAATACCCTTATTTGCTAAATAAAACACTTGGTGAAAGTGAGCCGCACGTGCAACCTACAGATTCTCTGTTCATCTGGCTGGTGGTTGCTGTCACCGCCCTGGTTCTCATTGGCACCATTGTGGGCGTTCCGCGGTTGTGGAAGAGGGGCTGGACTAAGTACGTGGTGCAGGGTGTCTCGGTTATCTTGACGGCCCTGCTGTTGTTGCTTACCGCCGTCGTCATCCTTAACAAAGAGAACAGCTGGTATCCCTCCTGGGGTTCCCTAACCGGCAATCCGGCGGATGAGACGGTTGTCCAGAAAGAATTTGGTGCCAGCCCCGAGAGCAAGGCAACCGCGCATACTCATTCCGCAGTGTTGCATCAGCCCAGCGAACTTCAGGCAGATATTCACAACAATCCTGTGCTTGGCGCGCACATCCCCGCCGATACTTCGCAGGGGGCTTACATCCCTTTCACCCTCGATGGGCAGGTTAGCGGCGAAACCTACAACGTGTTGGTGTGGCTTCCGGCATCCTATTTCCAGGATAAGAACCGTTTTTTCCCGGTCATTATGGCATTCCCCGGCTACCCGGGTAGCCCGCAAACCTACGTGAGCGATCTGCAGATGGGCCAGCGAATCAACGACGCCGTTGCAACAGGAGATATGCAGGACGCCGTGGTGGTTATTCCCGACGTCATGCCCGGCACTACGGATACCGAGTGCGTTGACGGCACTCAGGGCGGCAAAAATTCCCCTGCCCACCACACAGAAACCTTTATTGCTCAGGATTTAGTGGGGTGGATTCAGCAGAATCTGCGCACTATTGATGAGCCAGGGGCTTGGGCAACCAGCGGGTATTCGGCAGGTGGGTGGTGCTCTTCTATGATTGCGGTGCGCCACCCTGATATTTTTGGTGCTTCGCTTAACCAGTCGGGCTATTTCGCCCCGATTTACTCCAATGGTCAGCAGCGGAATAACCAAAACGATTCCCGCTATTTATTAGCGGAACGGGTCAAAGAGGATAAGCCGAATGTGAATATCTACTTCTTCGCCAGCGACGACGACCCGCTAGCAATGGAGGATTTGCCGGGATTCGTCGCGGCAGTTACCCCGCCGACTTCGGTGGTAGTGGAAACTATTAGGACCGGCGGACATCGTGCTGATGTGTGGAAGATTGGAATTGATTTAGGTTTGAAACATTTGGGTCAAGATCTCAAATATTTCGCTCCCCTGACATAAAGGATTATTTTCTTCCAAAACTATCCACCCATAAGTAGAACGGTTTTATAGCCTGCTGATTAGTCTATATTTTTTAGACTCTAAAGAATCACTCTCTTTTTCGGCGCCATCCGACCACTAACCGGTTTTCTTCGCTTTGTTTTACATGATACTAACTCTAGTATTTATGGTATAGATAACACTTTTTCTACCCACCGTTTTTAGAGAAATTTAGGAATCCCTTATGAAAATCACACCCGCCCCCGCTTTCTCGCCGTGCCCGCTTAGGATATAGCTTTCTTAATTGCTCAAAAAAATACACAGTTCCGGTAAAAATACATGCTAAAGAATGTATTTTTACCGGAACTGTGTATTTTTTAGTTCTCGTTTAGGCTTTATGCAATACGCGAGTAACGGTAAATAAATGCCGCCATTGCTGCTCGACTAATCGCGTCTTCTGCTCGGAAAGTGCCGTCGGACCAACCAGTAGTAATCTGACTTGATGCCAACCAGCTAATTTCCTTATAGAACGGGTGAGAGGTCGGGACATCCTTAAAGGCAGAGCTTGCCGTTGGAGCGTAAGAAGGTGAACCTGCTAAGCGATAGAGGAAAGCGCCCATAGCGGCACGGCTGATGTTCTCATCAGGGCGGAAAGTACCATCAGCCCAGCCGGTAGTAATACCGGATGCCGCTAGCCAGCTAATTTCCTTATAGAACGGGTGCGAGGTGGGAACGTCCTTGAATCGAGACTTTGCCGGAGGAGTATATGCAGGTGAACCCGACAGACGGTAGAGGAAGGCAGCCATTGCCGCACGGCTATTGCTCTCGTCAGGTCGGTAAGTGCGATCAGCCCAGCCAGTAGAGATGCCGGCATTAGCTAACCACGTGATTTCCCTATAGAACGGATGAGAGGTAGGGACGTCGCGGAAAGTCATGGTTGCGGTAGCAGGCGCGCCCTTGGGCTTATAGGTGGGCACTGTGACAAAGTTCCGAAGGTCGCTCAAAGTTCCGTTGAAAACATTGGAGTCGCCACTAAAGGGGCCGTCATCTGTGTATTGCCAGATGTCATAGTTAGTCCAGCCGCTGGGCATCGCGCCGGGGGTAGAACTGTAGCTTGCTAGGTGTAGGGGTAGGTAGTTGAAGAGGGTGGAATTGCCGGTGCAGGTATTCCACCAGTTCGCGGTGGAGTACACAGCTGGGTAACGCCCCGTAATACGGCGGTATTCATCAACGAAAGATTGAATCCATGCACGCATTTGAGCTGGCGAGAGGTCGTAGCACATATTACCCAGCTGAGAATAAGGGTTGTACTCAATATCGAGCAGACCGGGCAAGGTGCGCCCGTCAGCACTCCACCCGCCGCCGTTAGCGATAAAGTAGCGCGCCTGCTCTGCGCCGGTGGATTCGAGAGTAGGAATAGCAAAGTGGTAGCCACCGCGCATCATTCCGGCCTCTGTGGAACCTACATACTGGTTAGAGAAGGACGGCGAGGCGTAGCTATCACCTTCGGTCGCTTTAATATAGGCGAATCGTGCACCTTTAGAGTACTCGCCATCCCAGTCGACGATAGGTTGCCAGCCGGAGACGTCCATACCCAACACGCCAGAGCCGGTGGGGCTGATGGCTACTGCGGCGGCGCCGGAGGTCACTTTTTCCTTCGACTGCTCGGTGGCGTCGGATAGTGCAGAGTCAAACTCGTGAGCGCTCACTGCAACATCCTTTCCGTCCTGAGCAGCTTTAATCTCTTGCTGCGCCTCTTTGAGAGAAGCCTCAGAAAGATTAGCAGTTTGAGACATTTTTTTGAGACCTTGACCCATCGTAGCGCCCGGGTTGCCATCGCCGGTGACGGGCGGAGCCGCCTCGAGCTGGGCAGGTTTCAGGACGTCGGATTCAGGGAGTGCTTCTTGCACCTGGCTAGTTTCTGAACCATTAGTCAGTGTGGATAAGTCTTGGGTTGTCGCTGGAGCAGCCTGCGCGGGAATGCTGGTAGCAAGCAGGGCGAACGCTACAGAGAGAGCTGTTGAACGGATAGCTATGCGGGGGATATTGAACATAAATCTTTTCACAGTATAGGGAAGGGGAATGGGGAGTTTTGAGGAAGAAACCATGGGGTTAATCGCGCAAATTACTTGCCGACGAAATGATTGTCGGTTCTTCCGCCTACAAATATAACCATGTTTGAGGGCAAAAATTAAGAGGTTTTTCGGTTTTAAAGCGAGAAAGAATAATGACTTTTCACTCATTTACTCATATCAAAAGGTCTTTCCTTTTTGGGTTCCGCGGATTCTCAGGAATTTTTGTGAGCCGTTCATTTCAGATTCACTCTCACCGGCTACTCTGTGAAGTGGAATAAAACACACATTTCATCCTAAGGATTCAACCGTGACTTCTCGCTTGAACCACGCCGGTGCTGCTGGCGCACTTTCCCTGGCCCTCGTCGTCATCCCCCTCACCTGCTTGCCCGCACAGGCAGCAGACGGAACGCGTGAGCTACAACTGCTGAATATCAATGACTTTCACGGTCGCATCAGCATGGATATTGGGCTCGGGTTAGCTAACACCGTTCAGCAGCAGCGCGCCGAAAACTCCAATTCAGTGTTGCTTTCGGCAGGCGACAACGTCTCCGCTTCGCTCTACGTCTCTAGCGTGCAGGACGACGAACCCACCATCTCCTACCTCAACGCTCTGGGCTTGAAGGCGAGCGCCGCGGGAAACCATGAGTTTGACAGAGGTCTGGCTGATTTGCAGAACCGTATTTCTCAGTCTGCAGATTTTCCCATTTTGGGCGCTAACGTTACCGATAAAGCAACCGGCAAACCAGCTCTAGAACCTTTTACGATTGTGACCAGCCCTGACGGCACAAAAATCGGCGTCATTGGAACCGTAACCGCCGAAACTCCGCAACTCACCGACCCTTCAGCCCTTGCCAGCGTGAATTTCGGGGACACCGTAGCGGCAACTAACAAGTATGCAGACCAGCTCTCTGATGGTAACGAGGCTAACGGCGAAGCGGACGTCATTGTGGCGGAATACCACCAGGGTGTAGATGTTTCCAATCTGAATGATCCGATTGTTGCTAACACTTCGCCGAAGGTAGACGCGATTTTCACCGGTCACACTCACCAGGAATACGTGATGGATGCACCGGTTCCTGGCGAGGCAGGTAAAACTCGTCCCGTTATTCAGACCGGCAATTATGGCGATAACCTGGGTGATGTCACCCTCTCCCTTGATTCTCAGAACAACGTTCTGGGTTACACCAGCACGCTGCATAAGCGCGCGGTATCCCCTACTCCGGAGGAAATTGCTGCCGATCCGGTACTGACCCAGACGAACAAAATCCTTACCGATGCTAACGCTTACGCTGCTAAGAAGGGCAATGAAAAGATTGCCACTCTAAAAGATAAAATCACTACCGGTTGGGATCCCGCTAAAGCCGCTAACCGCGGTGGTTTTGACCAGCGCGACCGCGAATCTACGATGGGTCACTTGGTAGCGGATATGTACCTGGCGGCGGCGAATTCGACCGGCCGCACCCCCGCCGATATCGGCATTGTGAACCCCGGCGGTTTGCGCGATGAATTCCCCAACGGCCTGCGTACTTCACTCTCTACTGCTGTAGGAGATTTGAAGGTTGCCGACGCCGTCGCGGTGACTCCCTTTGCCAATAACTTGTGGACGACCGAGCTCACCGGCGCTCAGCTCAAGCAGGTTCTCGAGGAACAGTGGCAGCAGGATGCCGCCGGCAACATGGCGGCGCGCCCCTACTTGCAGCTTGGTTTGTCTAAGAACGTTACATACACCTATTCAGGTGCTGCAGATGCTCCTGGCTACGCTCAGCGTGGCAATCATATTCAGCAGATTTTTGTGGATGGTAAGGAAGTTCAGGATTCTGATACTTTCATCGTTGCCGTTCCCTCTTTCTTGCTTGGTGGTGGCGATAATTTCATCACACTGTCCAAGGGCATCAATGCTAAAGACACCGCGCTGGTTGATTCCGACGCTTTTGTGAATTACTTGCGCGAGCAGGGCACTGTTTCGGCTCGTTATGAGAAGCAGGGCGTACGCGTGGAGAACGTTGCGAAATCCTACGGCCTAGCAGGAAAACTTACTTTCGACGTCTCTAATCTTGCGACTCAGAGCTACGGTGTGCCTGCGCTTTCCTCGCTTGATGTAGCTGTGGACGGCGTAAAAATCGGCACTGTACCGGTACAGGACGGCGCCGCTAAGGTAGATCTCTCGTTAGCTGGACACAAATTTTCTGCAGGTCAGCACGAAGTTACCCTCACCGACCCCACCGGCGTAGTGGGTACCCAGGTGCGTACTACCGTTGAGCTGGCAGGTACTTCTGCTTCTGAATTTAGCGACGTCACCCCCGATTACCAGTTCTATAATGAGATCACGTGGCTAGCTAACACGGGGATTACTACCGGCTGGGAAGATGGTACGTTCCGCCCCCACGAACAAACCGAGCGTGCCGCTATGGCAGCGTTCTTCTACCGCGCAGCGGGTTCACCGGAATATACTGCTCCGGCAACCTCTAAGTTCACCGATGTAAAACCGGGCGATCCTTTCTATAAAGAGATTTCCTGGCTCGCCGATCAGGGCATCACCACCGGTTGGGACGACGGCACGTTCCGCCCGCACGAGAAGATTCAGCGTGGAGCTATGGCAGCGTTCTTCTACCGTTTTGCAGACAAGCCCTACTATGTTGCTCCCAGCCATTCGCAGTTCAGCGACCTCACCCCGCAGAGCCCTTTCTATAAGGAGATTAGCTGGATGTATACACGAGGCATTGCAACTGGCTGGAACGACGGCACGTTCCGCCCGGCAGATCCCATTAACCGCGACGCTACCGCTGCATTCTTCTACCGCTATTCCCAGCATGTAGGTACCAACTTTGGCGCAAAAGTAAAGTAAGTAGCCTAAAACTCGCTGGTTGCGCCGTCCGTGAGCCGCCGGATTCGCCCTTATGTAGGGGAGAGTCCGGCGGTTTATTTTATGTTTTGCCTACTCGTAAGGGTACTGAGTGATACTGTGAAGTAAAATATCCCGATAGGAAAGACCTCATGGCCCAGTATTCTCACTTATCAACCGTCAATTTTCCGTTAGAGACAGTGCTTCAGTGGCATCGCCGCCCCGGCGCCCTCACCCGCTTGACGCCTCACTGGGCAGGGTCTGTAGAAAAAGAAGCACAGTCACTAGAACCAGGAAACACCTCGGTGGTGCAAGCAGCAGTACCAGGTACCCGTGGACTTCTCACTCAAAAATGGGTGAGCGAACAGACCGCTCTTTCAGAAGATTCCTTTGCCGATCGCATGGTTTCCGGGCCGTTGAAATCATGGGAACACACCCACGATTTTCTCACCACCTCGAACCAAACCATTATTCGGGACACCGTAGATTTTGAAGCACTCCCCCATGCGCAGAACACCCCGGTCTCTCCCGCGCTCAAGACTCTGCCCCGATCGGTAGCTCACCGTGCGACGTCGTTGCTCGGCACCGCGCTCAAGAAGACTGAGCCTTTGGCGCAACGGCGAATCACAAACTTTGTGGAAGCTATGTTCAACGAGCGCAATCGCAGGCTTGAAGCCGATCTTCTCTTCCACGACCGCTATGACTCTGAACCGCAAACCGTGGTGATTTCCGGTGCATCTGGCATGGTGGGCACGCAGGTACGCGCACTTCTCACCGGCGGCGGACACACTGTGCGGACGCTTGTGCGCCAGGAACCTTCTTCGCCCAACGAGTTTGCTTGGGATCCAGACCAGGGCACCATCGATCTCGCGGCGTTCGACGGCGCAGACGCCGTCATTCACCTCGGCGGAGCATCCATTAACACGCGCTTCACCGAAAAGAACAAAAAGAAAATTCTCGAATCCCGTCAAAAATCCACCACTTTACTAGCGGAAACATTGGCAAAGCTGGCTCCGACCGGTGGACCGCGTGCCTTTATCTGTGCTTCAGCTATTGGCTACTACGGCTCATCGCGTGCAGGAGAATTGCTGCGTGAAGAGTCTGCGGCTGGCGACGATTTCCTTGCCGAAGTATGTCAGGTATGGGAAGCCGCCTGCGAGCCAGCGCGTGCCTCCGGAATCCGCGTGGTGAACGTGCGCACCGGCGTCGTCCAAAGTGCCCTGGGTGGAGCCCTGCGGCTACAGCTCCCCCTCTTCCTCACCGGGACAGGCGGTGCCGTAGGTAAGGGCGAAAATATGCAAAGCTGGGTGTCGCTCGATGACATTGCGGGCATCTATGTACACGCCGTGCTCACGGACAGTCTCGAAGGTCCGGTCAACGCCGTCGCCCCCACCCCCGTTACCGCTAAAAAGTTGGCAAAGACCGTGGGGCAAGCGGTACATCGCCCGGTTGTTCTGCCCATTCCTCGCCTGGGGCCTCAACTTCTGCTCAAAAAACAGGGTGCCGACGAACTAGCTCTCGCAGACCAAAACGTGAGCTGTTCCAAGCTCGAACAAAGCGGTTACACGTTCTTCGAAACAGACTTGCTCACCGCTTTACGGCACGAGTTGGGCTAAACCGCTAGGGTAGATGGCATGACTCATGTTGCCGCTACCAACCTGCCGCCGGAGATGCTGAGCTGGGCTATCCTTATCGCCGTTTTTGCATCTTTGGCACTGGCACTTTTCTGCGTTTTTACGATTCACCGCAATCCTTACTTCAATGAGCTGCAGAAAATTGGGTGGCTACTGCTGGCGCTCGGACTACCTATTTTTGGCCCCATAGCGTGGTTTTCGCGAGCGCACCATGAGAAAAAGGTGCGTTCCAATCCGGAGAAGTACGGAGTGCAGGAGAGTCCTTCGGTATCTGATTATGCGGCTAAGCTCGTGCCCGTTCACGGCGATAAATCCTCGGACTCTTTTAGCACATACACCGCTAGTTCGGGTGCCTCCCAGAGTGGTTCTGTATCTGCCGGGGTTGCATCTCTTACAGGGTCGCAGACGCGCGGAAAGACCACCCGTTTTGCCCCCAGTAGCGACTTCGCGCAGCAGACAGAGACGGCGGATTCGGCATCCAACCCTCACCTTTCTGAGGGCGAGGACGGCGGACCGCGCGTCCTGCGGTTTTAGTTGCTCAAACCGTTTGTACCAGCTAACTCACCACGTACCAGCTAAATGACCAGTACGGTGCTATCTAACTGGTACAAACCCGCCGCTCCGCCTCTACACACAAAAAGAAGCAGCCACCGGACACTCTCATGAGTCCGGTGGCTGCTTCAGTCAGTGATTACCGCTTAGCGGTTGCGACGACGTCGCAGCACCGAGAACAGCACCCCACCACTTGCAAGAGCGGCAGCTGAAATGCCTGCTGCGGGCAACCATTTCTTAAGAGGTGACTGGTCTACCGGCAGATCGCGACGGCGGTTGGTTGAATCTGCAAGCAGGGCTTCAGCGGTGGGCTGGGTAGTCCGGGTGAATCCTGCAGGAGTTTCGGTTTCTTCAATAGCGGCGGTGTGGCGCGGCTGAGCGTGCTTCACGGGCTCTCCTGATTCATTGGCTTCTGTTGCGCGAATTTCGCCGTGTTTTCCCACGCGCTGGTTCGCTGTGTCTACAGTAGCTTCATCAGTGGAGAGTGCACCAGAGTGAGCCTCTGATTCGTTGTTTGTTACGGAATCTTTGGCTTTATCTGCGTCGGTTGCTGCTGCAATCACCTGCACGGGAAGGGCCCCGGTGGAGGCATCTTTTACCTGGCTATGGAGAACTGCGCCTTCGCGGTCTAGGTCGCGCTGTTTATCAGCGTTCTCGGCTGCGGCTTCATCTGCGGCGTCGGCGCTTTCTTGAAGACCGGAGACGTTACGTAGCGGCGGAACCTTGAAGAACAGGGTTAGAACGAATGCCGCAAGGATTACACCCAAGCCCACGCGGTAGACAGCGAGAGTTGACTCGTTGAAGCCTTCCATGAAGGGGCGAGTCAGGCGAGCATCTGCACCGTTGAGGTAGGAAGTGTCTGAGGTTGAAGCTGAGGCATCAGAATTGGTGTCTTCTGAGTCAGCTTTGTTAGCGACTTCTTCTGCCATCTTGGGTGCGAGTTGGTCTACCCAGTAGCCGCGCTCGGCGTCGTCAGACCAGTCCACTGCGAGCTTGCCGTCGATTACGCTGGCGTGTGCCTGTTCTGCCGCAGAGTTCAAAGCCTGGGCGCGAACCTCAGCAGGGGCGCCTGCCGGAATCTTCGAGTTGATCTGTTCGGTAGCGCCGTCGAGCTGCGTCTGAATATTGGATTTCACGGGGTTCACGATGTTGTTCCACATCTGATCCATGACGCCCTGGTTTGCAGGTGCGGTTGCCACGGTGGGGTTGAGTGCGGCGTCGAGACCGTT
The DNA here is from genome assembly GCF_001683935.1 of Rothia sp. ND6WE1A. Taxonomy (NCBI): domain Bacteria; kingdom Bacillati; phylum Actinomycetota; class Actinomycetes; order Micrococcales; family Micrococcaceae; genus Rothia; species Rothia sp. ND6WE1A. Next base: position 63,382 of record NZ_LXTU01000060.1, read on the forward strand.
ACGCAGGTCCCCTTCGTTGCTCATGGCGTGGGTGATGTTGGTGGGCATGACCGAGAACAGAATGGAGAGCAGAATCGCGGTACCCATGGTGCCGCCAATCTGGCGGAAGAAGGTAGCGGCCGAGGTTGCTACGCCCATGTAGGACGGCGCGACGGCGTTCTGTGCTGCCAGGGTAAGGGACTGCATGAGCTGACCGAGGCCCAGTCCGATGATGAACATGCCGATCATCAAGAACCAGAGGGGGCGGTCAATGGTCATGAAGGTCAGGTAGAAGTAGCCACATGCCACCAGGAAAGTACCGGTAATCGGGAAGATGCGGTAGGAGCCGGTCTTTGAAACCAAGATACCGGAGACGATCGAGGAGAGCATGATGCCCGCCATCATGGGCAGAGTTGCAAAGCCTGATTCGGTGGGAGTCAGGCCAAGAACAATCTGCAAGAACAGCGGAATGGTCATCATGGCACCGAACATGCCAAAACCTACGAGGGTGCCCAAAATGGTTGCCATCGAGAACGGCTTGGAGCGGAAGAGACGCAGCGGAATAATCGCGTCGTTGCCCATGCGGGATTCAGTGAGGATGAAGGCAAGCAAGCCCACAGCAGAGACGACGTAGCAGGTAATCGAGGTTGCCGAAGCCCAGCCCCATTCACGGCCCTGTTCAGCTACGAGGAGCAAGGGTACCAGTGCCACAACGACGAAGGTCGCACCCCACCAGTCTACGCGAGGCTTTGCTTTTGCTTCACCAAAGGAGGGTAGGTGGAGGAATTTCCACACCATAGCGAGGGCTACGAGGCCAATGGGAACATTCACGAGGAATACCCAGCGCCAGCCAGTGATCCAGAAGATGCTGTCTGCGCCTGCAAAGAGTCCGCCAACCAGTGGGCCAATGACCGATGAGATACCGAAGATAGCTAAGAAGTAGCCCTGATATTTAGCGCGTTCGCGAGGTGCGAGCATGTCACCCATGATTGCCATGGGCAAGGACATCAGCGCGCCTGCACCGATTCCCTGGAAAGCACGGAATGCTGCGAGCATTGCCATAGAAGTAGAGAAAGTGGAGAGCAAAGAACCCAGGATGAATACGATGATGCCGAAGATGTAGAGCGGGCGTCGTCCGTACATGTCGGAGAGCTTGCCGTAGATGGGGGTGGTGATGGTGGAGGTGATCATGTAGGCGGTGGTAACCCATGCCTGCTGTTCAAGTCCGTGGAGGTCGTCACCAATAGTTCGGATTGCGGTGGAGACGATTGTTTGATCAAGCGATGATAGGAACATGCCGGCCATAAGGCCGATGATGACGAGCATGATCTGACGGTGCGTCATGACCGGAGTCTTAGACGCTTCCGCAGAACGAACTTCTGTTGTTGCTGTTGCCAAGTAAAAACCTTCTGGTGAATGAATCCTTGTTGGATTCGAACCGATGAGAGTAAGGCGGTTGCTTAGATTTTCTCGGTAGCTATCAGATGCGATAGCACGTGGGAATAGGTAAGCGAACGAAACTATATTACTTACAGTTCTGCAAAAATTGCACTTCTGCAAACTTATTTTTGCTAAATGTGATGAACGAGCTATGACAAGCCCCTTCACCGACTCCCGCCCGGCGTCATGGTCCGTAAATAATGGTGACAACGCCTGCCCCGGGAGGTAAATTTTTAAATATGCAGATGAATAAAGAACTAGAGAAAAAATTCCAAGATCAAATCACCCTCGAATTCGCCGCGTCCATGGTTTACCGCCAGCTCGCTATCGAAGCTGACGAGCAGGATCTACCGGGCATGAGCGAATGGTTGCGCCGTCAGGCTGATGAGGAAATTGTTCACGCGAACAAGTTCATTCAGCACCTTTCCGACCGCGGTAACCACTCCAATATTGGCGCTATCCCCGCCCACACTATTAAGCAGGGCCTTTCCGCCGCCGAGATTTTTGAGGCAGCGCTGGCGCACGAGCAGAAAGTTTCGGCGTCCATTCGCGATCTTTACCGCGAGGCAGACCAGGCTGGCGACTTCGACTCCCGCCCTCTTTTGAACTGGTTTATTAATGAACAGATTGAAGAGGAAGCTACTGTTTCGGAGATTCTTGCGCAGATTAAGATGGTGGGCGACGACGGCTCGGGGCTGTTGCGCCTGGACGATTCGCTGGGCAAGCGCCCCAATGAAGGTACCGAGGCATAAAAGCTTGCGCGGACGAGATATGCCCCGGAGCCCAAATTTTCTTGAGAGCTTCGGGGCTTTCTTCCAGCGAATAAGCAATTTATCGAGCGGAACCGCTCACAATACCCTATGCAGGTTTTCTTTTATTTAGTACGCTCTGTTCAGTATTTCCCCCGGGGCTACTCTCAAACAGAAGCTCTAGCTTTCCCCCTAGGATTTTTTGTGAATATTTCTCGACGTCAAACTCTTACTGGTGCAGCGTGGTCTGTTCCCGTTGTTATCGCCTCTGCCGCTGTTCCCGCTTATGCAGCTTCCGGTATTTTCGCCGTCAACTTTGATGGAGGCGGGGGAGCTAATGGATGGCAGAACTCGGTTTACTTGAACTTTGGAACGAGCAACGGCTCCACTCAGACCCTCACCAAGCCAGTGACTCTCACCATCAACGTCATAGGCCTCAATACCAATACGACGACCCAGCGTAGCTTCATCATTGGTAGCTCAAACGGAACCCTCGGTACCAGGACTTACACCGCAGCTACCCGCACCACTACTTTTACATGGACGATTCCTGCAGGCACGTCCATTCCGCCCCTCGCAACCGGCGGTAACGCATTGCCTGATATTTTGTTCAGTTTTGGAGACGGTCTAGCTGGCGTTAACCGTATTACCAACAAAATTGTGGTAACTGCTGTGAATGGCGCGTCCCTTTCTCAGACTTTGCCAGTAGATTCCAGCGTCCTTAAGGACAAGAACAAGAGGGCAATTTCACCCGACGGTATCTACTAAACGAATCCACCGCCCTGTACACCTCGGTACGAAGTCCTAGCTTAGCTGCTACCACCGGTTACTTCACGGCAAAAATTACTCCTGACGTTGTAGAGAAATAACGCTTTCTCCAGTTCATAAAGATAAAGGTGGGAGAGGAGCTACGGCTCAACTCTCCCACCTTTGTTGCAGGGGAAATGCAATGATCGCTTCTGTTTCACGCCGCGTGCACCGGGGGAATAGGGGGTACTTTCAAAAGCGCGGGTTTTCAACTGTCAAAAAGAAGCTTCTTGTTAATAGTAAAGAGCGCCCTGTCTCTCTTATGGCGCAGCACTAGGGGGTATTCGCCATAAAACGCTGCCCGCTCACAACACCCCATGTCAAGTACTAGAAAGGTGAGCGAGATACCGTTTTAAAACGGTATCTCGCTCACCCATCTGGTACCTCGACCCCCAAATTTTTGAAACAAAAAAGCCCCGATCCTTTCGAATCGGGGCTTTACGCGGTGCGCAAGGGGGGACTTGAACCCCCACGATCTTGCGATCACTGGCACCTGAAGCCAGCGCGTCTGCCAATTCCGCCACTTGCGCTCACTGTTTTCTGAACCAAAGTCAGATAACAACAGAGAAAACTATACACGGGAAATCAATAACCCGTCCAATTTACCCCTCATGCACTGGCTCACAACAGCGAATAAAACCTCTCCTTAACCTATTCTCCGAGGTTCTTTCAGGTTTTCCACTAGACTGGGTGCTGTACTGTGTGCTGAATTCTCAACTTAGATTGGGCAGTTTGTTTGAGAAAGTGAGAACTTAGCTCTCAGGTTATCCACAAGAAGAATGGCTATGCTGTTCAACTCATAGGTTGAGCATCTGCCCTGATACCACTCGAGGAGGCCAAGCATGGGGTTCATCAACAAGATTGAGCAGGGCCTAGAAAAGGCCGTACGCGGCACCTTTTCTAAGGGCGGCTCTCAGTTTGAACCAGTTGACCTCGCTAATCGCGTGCGTACCACGATGGATAACAAGGCATATTCCATTTCGTCGGGCAGAACGATTGCGCCGAACGTCTTCACTATTGATTTTGCTGAAGAAGACTTCCCGCGCATCCAAGGCTGGGGTGCGCCTCTGGCCGAGGAGTTGTGCGACGTCGTTATTCGGCACGCCCGCGCCCAGGGCTACTCGTTGCGCGGTTCGGTTCGCGTAACTTTTTCGGTGGACGACGCCGTAGAGGCCGGAGATTTTCTGGTGAGCTCGGCGCAGGAGAAAGTTGCGGCACCGCAGGCTTCCCCCCGCACTGCTGAAACTACTCAACGTCCTCGACGCTCGGTACCCGCTGGTGCTCAGTACCCAGCAATGGAAGAGGATCCTTTACCTACTCGTATTACGCGCCCGGGTTCGCGCGCGCCGCGAGTTGCGCGCCCGCAACCTTCGTCGGTTTCACCCGAGCAGGTTCAGCGCCCCGCTCCCGTGGCGTATTTGTCGGAGAATGCCCGCGCATCGTATTCCCCGCCGCGACCCGCACCTTCCCAGGTAGTTCTAGAAATTAACGGGCAGAACTATTCTTGTAATTCTTTGCCGGTGGTTATTGGTCGCAGTTCCCATGCCGACATCACGGTGGATGACACCGGTGTCTCCCGCCGTCATCTTGAGATTATTGAGCAAGACGGCGTGTACCTTGCCGTTGATCTCGGTTCTACGAATGGAAGCTATCTGAATGGTCAGAAGCTCGTGGGTCGCAGGGAACTTTCTAATGGCTCGGTGTTGACTATGGGCAGGGCGCGCATCGTATTTCGCCTGATGGTTCCAAGGAGTGAACGTTAAATGGCTTCTGAAATTACCGTGACCCTGCTACGCTTCGCGTTTTTGGCGTTGCTGTGGGTCTTCATTTTCATGATTTTGGCGGCAGCACGCCGCGATCTCGGTGTGGGGCGCAATTTCCGTACTGCACGAGCTGTCCCCGCTGCAGATCAGGTGTCCGCTGAACCGCGGCAGACCCAGCCGACGCCGCCTGCACGCCCCACCCAGCTTGTTATTACCGATGGCGCTCAGGCAGGGGCGGTAATGCGCCTGACCGATCAGCCCGTCACGATGGGGCGCGCTACCGATATTGAGGTCTCTTTGCAGGACGACTACGCCTCCGGTCGCCATGCCCGTCTCTTCCCTCAGGGGTCACGCTGGTTTTTAGAGGATCTCGGTTCAACTAATGGCACCTTCGTTGGCGGTACGCGCCTGACTCGCGCTGTGCCCATTGAGCCCGGTTCTGACTTTCGAGTAGGCCGCACCACCATGCAGTTGAGGCCATAACCTATGGGAATCGCTTTCCAGTTCGCCGCGCGCTCTGATGTGGGTAGGGTACGCTCAAAAAATGACGACTCCGGTTATGCAGGCCATTACCTTGCCGTTGTAGCAGACGGAATGGGCGGGCATGCAGGTGGCGACGTCGCCTCAGCGACCACCGTTTTAGACCTCACCCCCCTGGATCATTCGGGTTTCCAAGGGTCTGCTGGTGTTTATCTGGCGGATGAGATTACCAACGCCAACATCATCATGAATGAGCTGGTAGACCTCAACCCCCGGCTCGCTGGGATGGGAACCACCTGCACCGCCCTGCTGATTGACGGCGAAAAAATTGAGTTGGCGCATATTGGGGATTCGAGGGCTTATCGCCTGCGCGAATCTGGCTTTGAGCAGATTACTACCGATCATACTTTTGTTCAGCGCCTACTCGAAGAAGGGCGGATTAGCCCAGAAGAAGCAGAGAAACACCCCCACAAGAACGTGGTGATGCGGGTGCTGGGCGACGTCGACGCCTCCCCCGAACTAGAACTCAAAAGCCTGGACGCCGAAATTGGCGAAAAGTGGGTGCTGAGTTCGGATGGTTTAGACACCGTGGTGAGCAACGATGAGATTGAATCCATCATGCGCTCTACCAACGATTTGCAAGAGATTACAGACATGCTGGTTAATCTCACGCTTGATCGTGGGGCCCCGGATAACATCACTGTTGTCACGTTGGCAGTTATTGCGGAGGATTCGCTCTCTCAGGCGGTGACGTCGCCGCAACCTATTATTCCGATTCGGCGATATTCGCAGGACGGCACGCTGCTGGGCGAAGTATATCCTGAGCACCGGGTCACCGAGCACGGTGAAGCGGATGTAACTTTTGAACCGTTGGATGAAGAAGATGCCGACGGTTCTCTCCCAACAAGTAAGTGGCGCCGTCGTCTTCCAGGAAATGTGAAGCTTCGTCATGCTCTGAGCCACGGCAAGTGGCGCGGGGAATCATTCTCTGATGGCGTGCTGAACATGATGACGGAGTCCGCGGGCATGGACGAGCGCCCTGAGGACCAGGATGATTCGTCGGCGGCGGTTTTGCGGAAAGAGCTGGACGAGCGCCCGCACATTATTGTGGGAGCTGCAGCGAATGCCACTAACACCGGCATGATTCCGGCGGTGACAACTCGTACGGTAGAGCGCCGGGCAACGTTGGTGAACACCGAGCATCCTGAGCCAGTTGAAGATCCTTCAGAACTTCCTGAAGAAATTCGAGCCATGTTAGCTGGTGAAGAGCGGCACCAACGCGCTAAGTGGCCCTTACGCATTTTTACTACGGTGCTGGTCGTTGGTGTGCTTTTGGCGAGCGTTCTTACCTTTTTCTCATGGGTTTCGCACCAGTATTACGTGGGTGTCAACAATAATAAAGTTGCGGTGTTTAGCGGTATTCCGCAGTCGGTTGGCCCCCTCCATTTTTATGAAGTAGTGGAGGAAACCGATGTGGACGTCGATAAGTTGCCCGAGTATTCCCAATCATTGGTGAAGAGCACTATTACTGCCCAGGATCTGGAGGAGACCAAGCGTATCGTGAATGATCTTGAGACTCAGGCTACGGTGCAAGAGAAGGTTTCTGCTTCTCAAAGCGCGAGCCCTTCGCCGAGCCCCGGTTCGGTTATTACGGTAACGCCGAGTGCGAGCGCATCGGAGGGTTCTGGTGGCTAATTTCTTTGGTTTAAGGCGTTCTGATTCGCACGGTGATGCAGGGGTTGCTATTCCGAGGCCGCGCCGGTTTGTTGAGTTGTTCTTTACGCTGATTGCTGTGGCTATTTGCCCCGCGAGTATGTGGATGGTTGATCCTGAGGCTGTTGCGAAGGGGGATACCACGTGGTTGTTGGCTGCCGGTGTGCTGGGTATTGGCGCTTTGTTGATTCACATTGTTTTGTATGTGCGTGCGCGTTTTGCTGATCCGTTTATTTTGCCGATCGTGGTGGCGCTCAACGGCATCGGGTTAGCGATGATTTACCGTATTGACTTGACGACGGCAGCGAACGCTGGCGCGGCTCAGATTATATGGACGGGCGTGGCGATGGTTGCTTCGGCTGTTACGCTATTTTTCTTAAAGGATCATAGGGGTTTGCGACGGATTACTTATACGTCGCTGGCTATTGCGTTAGTTCTGCTGGTATTGCCGTTGGTTCCCGGTTTAGGTGTGGAGATTAATGGTGCGCGTATCTGGATTTCGGTTCTGGGGCGTACTTTCCAGCCGGGTGAGATTGCCAAGATTGCTTTGGCTGTTTTCTTTGCCGGGTATCTTTCGACTCATCGTGATTTGATTTTGCTGGCGGGCAAGAAGGTTGGTCCGGTTCGTCTGCCGCGTTTTCGTGATTTAGCGCCGATGTTTGTTGCTTGGCTGATTAGCATTGGTGTTCTGGTTTTGCAGAAGGATTTAGGTTCGGCGATTCTGTTCTTCGGTCTATTTTTGAGCATGTTGTATTTGGCAACAGGCCGCATTGTGTGGGTCTTGCTGGGTCTGGTGTTTGTGGCTGTGGGTGGCGTTCTGGCGTATAACTTCATTAGCCATGTTCATTACCGTATTTATGCGTGGGTTCATGCGTTTGATCCTGAGATCTACAATCAGCCTTTTGGCGGTTCTGGTCAGGTAGTTCAGGGGCTGTTTGGATTGGCTTCTGGTGGCTTGTTTGGTCGGGGTTGGGGCAATGGCCGCCCAGATTTGGTGGCTTTCTCTAATTCAGACATGATTATCACTGCCTTAGGTGAAGAGCTGGGTCTGCTCGGTTTGGGTGCGATTTTGATGCTCTTCTTGTTACTAGTGACGCGCGGTATGCGCGCGGCGCTGGGTACTCCGGATGCATTCGGTAAGTTGCTGGCGGCAGGTCTTTCGCTGGTAATGGTTATTCAGTTGCTGGTGGTCATTGGTGGTGTGACTCGGTTGATTCCATTGACCGGTCTGACGACGCCCTTTATGTCTGCTGGCGGCTCGTCCTTGTTGGCTAACTGGGTGATTGTGGCGCTGTTGCTTTCTATTTCTCATTCGGCACGGGCACCTCATGTGGTGGAAACCTATGACGATGTACCTGAAAGCATTAGTCGCCAGGGTGAGGCAGACGGCGCGACCAGCGTCATCTCACGTATTAGCGAAACTTCTCATCAGGGTTCAACGAAGGTAGGAGATGCTCGTGAATAGATCTATTCGCCGCGCTTGGCTCGCTGCCTCATGCGTGTTTGTGCTTTTGTTGGGTTCTCTCTCGTACATTCAGTTCTTTGATGCAAAGCGCCTAGGTGAGCATGCGTGGAACTCGCGGGGCATGTATGAGAGTTATGGTTCTCAGCGTGGTTCTATTGTGGTCGGCGGAACTGAGATTGCCTCATCGGTTGCTTCTAATGATGGCTATGATTTCCAGCGAACTTATTCTGACCCTGAAACGTATGCTTCGTTAACCGGTTATTTCTCGTCGATTTATGGTGCAACCGGTTTAGAGTCGGCGATGAATGAGGAGCTCTCGGGCACTTCGGATCGCCAGTTCTATGACCGTCTTTCGCAAATGTTTAGCGGTAATTCAGCTCAGGGCGCCACGGTGGAGCTCACCGTCGATACCCAGCTTCAGCAGATTGCCTATAACGCGTTGCAGGGGCACAAGGGCGCTATCGCGGTAATGAATCCAAGGACCGGTGAGGTTCTTGCGTTGGTGAGTTCGCCGTCTTATGACCCGAACGAGCTTTCTTCGCATAACAACGAGTCGGTTCTGGCAGCTTACGAGCGTTTGAATGCTGACCCTGCACGTCCGCTGATGAACCGGGCAATTGGCGGGGATACCTACGCACCGGGGTCCACATTCAAAATTATTGATGCTGTAGCAGCTCTTGAGTCCGACAAATACACCAAAGATTCTGTGATTCCTAACCCACAGAATCTGCCGTTGCCAGGCACCACAGCAAGTTTGCCCAACTATGTGAACGGTCAATGTGCAACTCGCGCCGATGCCACCATAGAATGGGCTTTAGCGCAGTCGTGCAATACTCCGTTTGCCCAAATTGCAATGGATTTGGGCCAAGAGAAAATTGCAAAGACTGCTCAGAACTTTGGTTATGGTGATTCCTCGCTGAGCATCCCGCTTTCGGTATCGGAATCGGTCTTCCCATCGAACATGACTGATAGCCAACTGGCTCAAGCGGCAATCGGTCAGTATGACGTCAAGACCACCCCGTTACAGGTTGCCATGATGTCTTCTGCCATCGCCAACGACGGCGTCCAGATGAAACCGAACCTGATTAGGTCGGTCAAGTCTCATAGCCTCAGCACCCTGTATGAGTTTTCTGCGGAGAAATGGAGAACTTCAACTTCTGCAGATACCGCTCAGCAGGTGAAAGAATGGATGGTAAATAACGTGGATAACGGCATTGCCTCCGGTGCTGCGGTGGACGGCGTGAAGGTAGCGGGTAAAACCGGTACCGCCGAAATCGGTACTACTGGTTTGAACAATGCGTGGTTTACGGGCTTTGCACCCGCAGACAATCCACAAGTAGCCGTTGCGGTCGTATATGAAGGTGTTGATACCGCTGAGGGAGCATCGCTCGCAGCTCCCGCAGCGAAACAAATTTTTGAGGCGGTGTTGAACAGGTGAGACCCTCAACTGAAACGACCTTAGGTGGTCGCTACGACCTAACTGAGCGTATTGCTATTGGTGGCATGGGTGAGGTTTGGAAAGCGCGCGATAAGGTATTGGGCCGTATTGTTGCGGTCAAGATTCTGAAAGAGGAATATACCGGTGATCCCGGTTTCCTCCAGCGTTTTCGTGCTGAGGCGCGCCATACAGCGTTGCTGAATCATCCCGGCGTCGCCAATGTTTTCGACTACGGCGAGGAAGACGGCTCTGCCTACTTGGTCATGGAGTTGGTTCCTGGCGAACCTCTCTCTGCGATTATCGAGAAGGAACGCAAGCTCGACTCTGATCGCATCTTGAATTTCATGGCGCAGACCGCTCGTGCGCTGGCTGCTGCCCACGCGCAGGGTTTGGTGCACCGCGACGTCAAGCCGGGCAACTTGATTATCACTCCGGACGATCGGGTAAAGGTTACTGACTTTGGTATTGCCCGCCTTGCTGACCAGGTACCTCTCACCGCCACCGGTCAGGTTATGGGCACCGCTCAGTATTTGGCACCGGAACAGGCAACGGGACAACAGGCTACGGCGTCATCCGATATGTACTCGTTGGGCATCATTGGTTATGAGTGTTTGGCAGGACGCCGCCCCTTCACGGGCGAGTCACAGATTGCTATTGCTTTGGCTCAGGTCAATGACCCGCCACCGGCTCTTCCCACTAAGATTCCTGCACCGGCAGCGGCACTGATTATGTGCTTGCTGTCGAAGGATCCTGAGGAGCGCCCCAAGAGTGCAACTGCTCTTGCGTCTGCTATTGATGCAATTCGCCGTCAGGACATTCCTGCTGCTATCAAGGCTGTTCCTACTCTAGGAAAGTTCTTGCCCGACGGCGCGCAGACGTCGTCAACCCAGGTCGTGACTGCTCCCACCACGGTGGCTCCCTCTGCTAAGCGTTTTGGCTCGGGCAAGAAGTACACCCCTCAGCCCAACACGGCGGAGATGCCTGCGGTTGCTCCAGCGGCTGCATACGGTTCCCGTCCTGTTTATGAGCCTGAGAAGAAAAAGTCGGGCTGGTTGTGGGTCTCCCTCCTCTTGGCTCTGGCGATTATTGGCATGATTGTCTGGTTCGTGTTGGCTGGGCAGAATTCTTCCAAGAACGCCGTAGAAGACTCCTCCCCTACCGCTGCGGGCACGGTCTCCACGGTGGCAGCCCCTACGGCGTCGGATGAAAGCCAGAAAGCGGAGCAGACCGTCAATATTGACGCCGCCACTTATGAGGGTCGCCCGTTAGAGGACGTCGTGAATGAGCTGGTTGCGCTAGGGTTCTCCACTAAAACAACCGGAGTGACCTCGGATAAGGAATCGGACACTGTTTTATCGGTTTCTCCTGTGGGCGCTGTAACGCCTGGTAGTACGGTGACCGTGGAGTACTCCACTGGTCCGCAGTCGGTCACCCTCCCTTCCAATTTGGAAGGTAAGAACGCCGACGAGGCTATTGACGAAATCACTAAACTGGGTGTCAACGTGAAGGTTCATAATGAAGAATCTAAGTCTGCGGATCCTAACACGGTTCTGCGGACCAACCCCACCTCCGGCTCAAAGGTTGAAGTAGGTAGTAGCGTAGATGTTTACGTAGCTAGCGCCCCCGCGTCTTCAGCTTCAGGAACCTCTCAGCGTTCAGAATCAGCGTCCGCATCGCCGGCGTCTGAGCCTTCCGCATCATCTACCCCCGCGAACTAAAACTGGTGAATTTTATGGAATTTTCGATTCCCGAGATTATAGACAACCGTTACCGAGTCAATGAGAAGATTGGCTCGGGCGCAATGGCGACCGTTTACTCGGCTGAAGACACTCGCCTGGGCCGCCAGGTAGCTCTGAAGATTTTGCGACCGGAGCATGCTAGTGATGAGACGTTCCGCGCTCGTTTTCGGCGTGAAGCGGAGTCGGTAGCTGCTCTCAATCACCCTAATATTGTGAGTGTTTATGACACGGGTGTTTTCGAGTCGGCGCAGGGCAACCAGTCGGTACAGGTTCCTTTCCTGGTGATGGAGCTTTTGCCAGGTAAGACCCTACGCTCGATTCTTTCCGAACGCGGTGAGCTTCCTGTCCATGAGGCTATTGCCTATGGCGCGCAGGTTCTTGAGGCTCTCCAATATGCGGCGAATGCGGGCATTGTGCACCGCGATATCAAGCCTGCTAATGTGATGGTTTTGCCGCGGACTGATGAAGATGTTTCGAAGGAGCAGTTTGGGCAAGTCAAGGTCATGGATTTCGGCATTGCCCGGGCGATGGCAGCACCTGATAGCTCGCTGACTAAGGCAAACACTGTCATGGGGACTGCCCGTTACATTTCTCCTGAGCAAGCGCGCGGAGAAACCGTAGATTCCCGTAGCGACATATATTCAGCGGCGTGCCTCATTTACGAGATGCTCTGTGGCCGTTCGCCCTTTAACGCTGATTCGAACGTCGATCTTGCCGGTAAGCATCTAAGTGAAACCGCTGAGGCTCCTAGCGCCCATGCGCGTCAGGCTCTTTCGCCGGCTCTCGATGCGGTTTTAGGTAAGGCCTTGGCTAAGTCTCGGCAGGATCGCTTCCAAACCCCCAGCGATTTCCGTTTCGCGCTTTTGGACGCCGAGCAGCACCCTGGTTCTGCGCCCCTCTACACGGGTGAGGATACTCAGCCCACCACAGCTTTAGCCGCTACTTCCGCAACTGGATCCACGGCCGCTGGTGCAGCTGCCGGTGGCGCAGCAGGCTATGCAGCGGCGTCGAGCACCGATACCGCTCCCCCGGTTGAAGAAGCCGGTCTGGGAGGCTGGTTCGATAACGCACAGTCCGAATACACGGACGAAGAGCTATACGAATACGAGCGCAATGAGGCGCTGGCAAAGAAGAAACGACGACGTCAGGCATGGGTTCGTGTTCTCACCGGCATGTTGATTGCGGCTCTGGCACTGTTCTCCATTGGAACCGTTCTCTACTACCAGAATGAGCTCAATAGGGTTCCAACCCATGCGCTGCCTGCAATGCAGGGGATGGAGCGCGAAGAAGCAGCTAACACTTTGCGCAATAACAATATTTCGGTGAAGTGGGAAGAAGAATACTCGGACAAGATCGAGAAGGATCACATCATCAAGACCTCACCGGTGACCGGTACTGAGGTTGAAGAAGGTTCAGAGGTAACTTTGACGGTTTCTAAGGGTCCTTCAAAGGTGAAGATTCCTGATAATTTAAGCGGTCAGTCTGAGGCGTACGTGCGTACTGCGCTAGAGCAGGCTGGTTTTGTAGCCGGTCGAACTTCTACGGTCAATAGCGCCAGCGTTCCCACGGGCATGGTGGTTGCTACTTCCCCTAAAGCGGGCGAGCAGGTGGATGCCGGCTCTACCGTAGACATTGTGCTGTCCAACGGTAAGGTTCAGGTACCGAATGTCACCGGCATGACCCGCGATCAGGCTATTGCGGCACTTTCTGACTCTGAAGTTATGCTCAGCACCAACATTGAGACTACTCAGACCAACTCAGCCCCTGCTGGCACAGTGGTTTCTCAGAGTGCTGCTGCGGGTAGCTCGGTTGAGCAGGGTAGCACGGTGACTATTAAGGTAGCTCAGACTCCTACGCCGACGGCGGCGCCAGTGCCTACTCGTGCAGCTCCTTCGGTCTCGGCACCTGCTGATTCTGAGAATAGCGATGCAGCAGATCTGACTCCCGGCGGAAACCCATCGCCTACTCCGTCTGCGAGCGCATCAGCTCCCACGCCGGCAGAAGCTAGTGCGTCGCCTACCCCGAGAGCATCGGCGTCTAGCCGTAACAGGTAATTCGCCCGCGGGATCTGTAACCATAGAGCCTGGGGCTTGAAGGTGTTATGAGCCGATGAGCGGTGAAAGCGATTTCGCCCTCTCGGCTGCACCTTCGAGCCCCAGGCTTTCTAGCCAGTTACCTAGCATGAGGTAGCCGCCTTCGGTGAGTACCGATTCGGGGTGGAACTGTACGCCGTGCATGGGGGCGCTTTGATGGGCAAGCCCCATGATGATTCCGTTATCGGTGGTGGACGTGACGGTGAGCTCCTCGGGCATAGTTTCCGGCACGACGGCGAGGCTGTGGTAGCGGGTAGCGGTGAAGGGGCTGGGTACGTCTTTGAACACCGACTCGTTCTGATGAACCAGCTGGGATGTTTTGCCGTGCATGAGCTCGGGTGCGTGCGTAACGGTACCGCCGAATGCTTCAGCAATTGCTTGGTGCCCTAGGCATACTCCCAGCAGGGGTTTGTGTGCTTTTGCGGCCCATTTGATGACGTCGATGATAACTCCGGCGTCTGTTGGTGCACCCGGACCGGGAGAAACCAAGACGCCGTCGTGTTCTTGTGCCAGTTCGATGGTGGCTTCGACGGTGAGGTCGTCGTTGCGGATGACCGTGATGTCAGCCCCTAGCTGTTCGAGGTAGCCCACCAGGGTGAATACGAAGCTGTCATAGTTATCTATTACGAGAATTTTAGTCATGGGTGTGGGGTCTCCAGTTACTGAGAAGTGCTATTGGTCGATGGTGACATCGCGGTAGAAGGGGCTGTATTCCACGAATGCGGGGAATACGAATTCCATGAGGCACCAGATCACTAGCGCTATGAGGGCAATGGCAATCAGGATACGCATCCAGAGAGGCCCGGGAAGATGCCTAAAAATCCATCCGTACATGGGTTTTACCTTACTCTTGGGTCAGGGTTTTAGAGGCCAACAGCTGCTTTGATTTCGTCTGGTGCGCCGGCTGAGAGCGGCTGCCAGGAGTCGAATTTTGCGTGGACGATATAGCGTTCGGTATCGCCGTAGCGTGGGTGGCAGGTGGTGAGTGTGAGAAGACGCTCGGTGGGTTGAGCGCCGGGATGAGCGGGGTCGGGGGCGATGACGCTCATTTCGGTCGGTAACACGATTTTGGTTTCGTAGACCGTGTAGGTGTAGAAGCCTTGAGCTGTTTGAATGTAAATATGGTCGCCCTGTTGAATTTCTTCTACCCGGTCGAGTACTGCGCCGTTGGTTTGGCGGTGGCCAGCCAGGGAGAAGTTTCCGATGTCGCCTGGCATGGCGGTGCCGTCGTAGTGCCCCAGCCCTAGGGCGTCGAGGACGTCGGTGCTGGTGCCTTCAGCAAGGGGGCGCTGGTAGTTTTCGCCGAAGCGTGGAATGTAGGCGATACCGTATGCCTCGCCGTGGCCAGGTTCTGCGGTGATTTCAGGTGTTTGCGGATCCCAGTTCGGCTGAGGTTCGGCAGTAGCATGGTCAGAAGTCTTGGAGGGCTTACTCTGATCCTTGGCTGCTTGCTTGAATTCTTGGGACAGCGATTGTACGGCGTCCTCTTGTGTTGCGTTCGCTTCGAGGTTGGTCCACCAGAGTTGCCAGACAACGAAGAGCAGGAGCACTAGGCCCACTGTGATGAGGATTTCGCCGAAGATTTGTACCGCCCACCCCCCCTTGCTTTTGGGGCGCGCGTGGTCAGCGCGGGAGGACGCCGCAGCGTTCTGCCGTAAGGATGGCGGGGTATGAGTCATTGAACTTCCTGTCAACAGTTTCCTGTGAACCCGCATGAATGAGCTATTTGTTAGGTCTTCACGCACATGAAAGGATAAGATTTACAGCAGTATTCCTGTGTCTATCTTCAGGTTAAACCGTACATGATGAGCTCCCTTTCGGGGCGTGGAGGAAACGTGGCTGAGTCAGCAAAAAAGAAATCATCTCAAGGATCAGTATCCAGTGAGGATCGCGAGTTTGAGGCGAATGAGGCAGCTCTGCGCCGTATTGCTAAAGAGATGACTGTTGATGAGTTCGCTTCTCCTACCCCCCTGTGGTATCGCGTGATTATGTTTTCGCTCGTGGTACTGGGCATCTTGTGGATTATGACTTTCTACATCACTGAGGCTCGCTTCCCTATTGCAGCTATTGGCATGTGGAACATCGCCATCGGGGTGGGTCTTATGATGTCCGGCATGATTATGATGACTCGCTGGAAATAGGACGTTCCCTTGACTTCTTTTTCCCGCGATAATGTTTCCTCCGCTTCAACCCCTGAAGCAGAGACTAAGCCTGAGGTTACTAACCCTAAGAACCTCGCCCCTGTAGACCCGAACGAGTCCCGCGCAGAACGTGAAGATATTAAAGCTGCGATTTTAGAGACTAAACTACGCCGCTGGGCGCTGATTGGGTTTATTGTGGCGGCTATTGTCTACTTTATTTGGCAAGGTCTAGCGTAAATTCGCCTTTATGTCTCAAAAGGCATTTTAAGGTCCATAATCCACCGGTCGCCAGGAAGAGAGTGACTCTCCAGGGTTCCACCGAGCGGTTTCACGCGTTCGGTAAGTCCTAAGAGACCAAAACCTGAGCTGGGGAAGACCAACTGGTCTTTAGTTTTGCCGGTGTCATTGGTGAGCGAATATTCCAGCGCATGGTCGCTGGCGCTGAGGTGCACTTCGACGTCGCCCCCTGCTCGTCCATGCTTGATGGTATTGGTGACTGATTCGGTCACTACGCGCGACAAAGTGGGCGCGAAGCTTTTAGGTACTTGGCTGAAATCGCCGTCGATGTCATAGGTAACGTTGTACCCAAAGTTCTCTAGTTGCTTAACCTGTTTGAGAACGGTTTCTCGCAGATCGGAGCTCATTGACTGGTGTTCAGGTGCGAGCATTTTGCTATCTTTTTCCACCCGCATAACCGCCAGCAGGCGGCGTAGCTCTTGCAGGGCAGTGCGTGATTGGGTGCCTATCAACCCGAGGATTTCGTCTTTACCATCAGCATCTGCATAGCGAGCAGTTCGTGCCTGCATGGCGATAACGGTGAGTTCATGGGCGACGACGTCGTGCAGTTCGCGCGCAAGATTGCGGCGCTCTTCGTCCGCTGCATGATATGCCGCTTCAAGTCGTTGCTCATACGCTACTTTGTGCGCTGTATTGCGTTCAACCTGTAATCGCGCCACGATGGGAACCACAATAAAGGGAATGATGTTGCCGAGTGTCCCTAGCAGAATTTGCACCGAATCAGTAGACGCAGACTGAAACATGCCAAAAGCAAAGTAATAAATATAGATAGCGACAGTAGGCAACCAAAACCAAGCGGACATAGAGTAAGCAATTATCGCTGTAGAAAAGATTGCGGCTAACCGCCAGAATTCATCATTGTGAGGGTTGAAGTGCAAAGCAATAAGCAGTACCCATAACGAACCAATGGCAAGAGGGCTTCGGAAAAATGTTAGCCCAATAGTCAGCAGATAGGATATCGGCACGATAATGAACAGAAGGGGCGGAACCCCATCTGCAACGCCTGATTTGAAATATTTGGCATCGTAGAGCGCAAGCAGAATATACCCCACGGCCAATGAACCGGTAACGGTCCGAGGCGGGGGTGAAAAATGCATGTTTTTAATGAGGTCTAAATACCCCATCCGGTTGTTTCTACTTTGCACATTTCTATATTTCCATGTGAACCGGCGGATTTATACCCGCTAAAGACTGATTTTGCGCTCTCTTTTTGCTTTCTTTGTACTGCTTAAGTATGAATAATCGCTATGCTGGGGACTAATGGATACTTTGAAAATACTTGTGGTAGACGACCAAAGCCTCATGCGTCAGGCTATGACCTCTTTTGTGACGTTTGAGAAGGATATGGAAGTGGTTGCTCAAGCGTCTGATGGCGCTGAGGCAGTAAATTTGGCGTTGCAGCTGAAACCCGATGTTATCCTCATGGATTTGCAGATGCCTGTGATGAACGGAATTGATGCGACCTCTAAAATCACGGCGGCTTTACCTTCAACTAAGGTTTTAGCGGTTACGACTTTTCATTCTGAAGACTATGTGGTTCCTGCGCTTAAGGCGGGAGCGAGCGGTTATATTGTCAAGGATTCTGAGCCTGAGGACATTATTAACGCTATCCGATCGGTTCATGAGGGAAACTCGGTTCTTTCGCCGTCCATCGCCCGGTTGCTGGTGGACAATTTAGCGGAAGAGGCGGTAGAGCGTCGAATGACGGCTACCGACGTCTATGAGTGGTCCCAGCTCACCAGCCGCGAGAGGGACGTCGTGAAGTTGTTGTGTGATGGGTATTCGAACCGGGAAATCGCTTCGACCTTGTTTTTGTCTGAACCTACAGTGAAGACACACGTGGCTCATATTGCTTCTAAGGTGGACGCACGTGATCGCCTCCAAATTGTGGTCAAGGCGTACCGCTCAAATGTGTTGAAGACGTGGGACTAACTAGCGACTGAACGGTAGTTCTTTTCTTCCGCTGATTAACGCATGATATTTTCTAGGGCTGTTTTGCCTGGTTAGAACCTCAATCTGGGAGATATTATGCGTTTTTCTGTGGCTTCACATCGTCTGCTGTCTGTGGTGGCTTTGATGCCGTTGGCACTGTGGTCTGTCACAGGATGCGCTTCTCATACTGATGCGATTTCCCCAGCGGAGTCTTCGACGAGTGTTTCTGCTGAGCCGTCGGAGACTCCTGAGGCGTTGGGCGCGGAGTCTGCGTTGGAGGATAGTAGCGCCAGTGCTGAACCAAGTTTACAAAGTGAACCAGCACCTGCGAGTTCTGCTTCTGTTGAAAATACAGAACCGGTTGAGAGCCCCGCGGTGGCGCCTGAGACGCCGGCTGCTGAGGAGACTTCTGTGGAATCTTCTGCGGAGGTGCCCTCCCCGAGCGTCCCCGGTCTGACTGCGAATGAGCAGGAAAACGCGGCGATGAAGGCTTCTGCGGAAGAGTTGCAGAAAGCAGATGAGGAACGTGCCGCTGCATTGACTGCACAGGGGAAGGATCCGGAGGATCCTTATCTGAAGTACGGTGACATCCTGTGTGGCAACGGTATCCTGCCCGCACCCGAGGAGATTAAGGCGATGGGTGCTGGGGATGCTTATTTAGCGTGGTACACCAAATTTGCTGAGTCGGCACCCCAAGAGGTCAAAGCAATGAGTGATGCTAACAGGACTGCCGCCGAAACCAACAGTATGGTCAAGGCTCAGCCCGACCGCCAGAAGTGCGCACAATATGGTCTGGGTGGTTAGCAGATAAAAAGTGGCTCTTATGTTTTGCGGGATACCACGAAAGATCAACAGCAGAGAACTCTCTACGTTTTAGATAAGAACATCTAAAAGGAAAATGTAGGGCTAAAATCTGCCACTGACACTGTGACAAGTTCGGAATGTATCACCGGTAGCTAAAATTAGAAACTATTTGGCTCCCCTAAACCATCCAGAACGAAATCAACGTATCGATCACTGTGTAAAGAGGGATGAGCAGTGCCGGAAGAACCGACACCATAGTGCTCGATTTTTTAGCCCGCTCTTGTTCCTGCCCTGAATCTAGCGGGGAGACCAGCGCATCGTCGTCCTCTTTCGCCGTTTTATAGCTAGAGCGCACCGCCCACGCTGTAGCAACAAGCAACAGGACGCCGGAGCCTACCGCCACGGGCATAGCAGGCACATTGACGATGAGTGGCAGATCTTTCTGAGAGGCTATCGCGCCACTAACGCCCAGGCCGATGGCAAGAATAAACCCAAGAATGAGAGTCCACGGTTTTTCAATGAGCGTGCGTATTCTCAGCCCAAAAATCATGGCAAGAATAACCACGAGCGAGCCCGCCCAGCAGCCCAGCACAACGCCGTTCAACATGAAGTTATGGGCGTTAGCCACCGCCCGCATGGAGTAAGTAAACACGAACAGTATGAACACCTGCAAGAGCATGGGGAGCACAATACTCACATACTCGCCAGGTTGCTCAGGCACAGAGTAACCTAGGGACCGCGCATAATCCTTAGGCGCACCGAAGGATTGCTCCGGAGCCTCCCCCGTTTCTTCGCAGTGGCTAAACACGGTCGTCAGCTCGTCACCGATCGTCGCGCCATAAACTCCCTCCAGGCGTAGCTCGATGACAAAGGCATCCACCCATTTCTTGTGAGTCGCACTCCACTGTTTGAGATCACTCATGACTGTTCCTTTGCTATATCTGTTTGCTCTGTTGGTTCGGCGAGCAGTGCACTCACGCGGTCACTAAAGAACTTCCACTGCTCTCGTGATTGTGCGAGTTCAGCACGGCCATCAGGAGTAAGGGAAAAATATTTTCGCCCGGGTCCGCCCTCCCCTGCACGCCATTCGGTGCGCACGAGCCCGCGTTTTTCAAAGCGGGTCAGCAGGGGGTAGAGAGTCCCGCCCTTTATTTCCCCCAGACCGGCAGCTTCAAGCGCGCCGATGATGGCGTACCCGTAGGTGGCTTCGTCGGCAAGAATTTGCAGGACGCACGGCCCCAAGACTCCGCGTAGCCACTCGGAGGGGTATTCGCTGGGTTCTGTCATATCTATATAGTTACATTAAGTAGTTAGGCTGTCTATATAGAGTGCAAAAATTACCACACAAAAAAGCGCCCACCCCCCAGAGGCGGTGAGCGCTTTTTATCGCGAGCTACTGCTCGCACATCAAATTTATGCCTGAGGAGCTACATACTCAGCATCGATGGTGATGGTGACCTTATCACCAACCAATACGCCACCGGTTTCTAGAGCTGCGTTCCAGGTGATGCCAAATTCCTTGCGTGAAATCTGAGTGGAAACAGATACACCAAAACGAGTGGTACCGAAGGGGTCGGTTGCAACGCCACCGAATTCGCCCTTGAGTTCTACCGGGCGGGTTTCGCCCTTGATGGTGAGATCACCCTTGACGACCAAGTCTTCGCCGTCAAGCTCGAAAGAGGTGGACTTGAAGTTCATGGTGGGGTGCTGTTCAGCATCGAAGAAGTCTGCAGACTTCAGGTGGCTGTCGCGATCAGCATTGCGGGTATCCAATGAATCAATCTTGATGGATGCCTCAACAACGGAGTCGGCTACGTTTTCTGCAACGGTTACCGTTGACTCAGCTTCTTCAAAGCGACCGCGGGTCTTGGAAACCGCTGCGTGACGCACGGAGAAACCGATTTCGGTATGTGCTGCATCGAGGGTCCAAACGCCGGGAGTAAGTTCTGCCATGATATTTTGCCTTTCAAGAAATCTTGTTGAAGTGTTCCTTCGCTTTCAAAAATTACTTTACGTGTAAAGCATTTTTTAAGCAACCGTTCTGCGGAAAATATTAAGAATATTTTACACAGCAACTTATTTTCCCTAGAAAACAGCAGATTATGAGAGCGTTTTTGCTGCCTCATACACTCTACTGGTTACTACATCCAAAACTTCTGAAGAAATTTTCCACCTTTGCCAGTAGAGTGGTGCATCTAATGGCTCAGAGGCAAGCAGCACCAATTCCCCGCTCTTCAACTGCTGCTCGCACTGGGCGGTGGGCAAAATCCCCCACCCAATACCTTCATAGATAGCACGAGCATAATCAGGGGACGACGGCACATAAACACTCGGCGATTCCCCTTCCACCGTCTCGTCCAACCCAAAATTTTTCAAGATGAGTGCGCGAGATGATTTCTGCCCCACATCCTTGTGATCATATTCAATGGTGGGGGCTGCGTTGAGCTCTTCGACGGTGATTTGTTTCGGCCACTGTTTAAAATGCCGATGCACAAACTCCGCCGACGCCGCAATCCAGTAACGCACATTGCCGAGCTTCTCCACCGTACAGCCGGGAATTGTCTCCGGATCAGAGGTAATGGCAGCCATGGCTTCCCCCGAACGCAATAGCGCCGAAGAGTACTGTTCGCCCTCTCTGCGCAAATCACAGAAAATGCGATCTTCGCGCGCCAGCTTACCCACGGCAGAGAGCAACCAGGTGGAGAGTGAATCTGCATTCACAGCAATCGCAATAGTCCGCTCTCCTCCGCTTCCACCTAGTTCCCGCTCCAGTTCACTGCTGAGATACTCGCTTTGCCGGGCGATGCGCAGAACAATTTCGCCCGTTTCCGTCGGCGCAACAGGGTTTGTTCTCTTGATAAGTACGCGGCCTGCTGTCTGTTCCATCGCTTTGATGCGCTGGGAAATAGCGGACGCGCTCACCATCAGCAGATCCGCGGCAGCTTCGAAAGTTCCAAATTCGACCACCAGTACGAAGGTGCGGAGTTGTTCAGCTGTAAACCTCATAAGATAATCTTATGCTCACTAAGAATCATTAGATGGTTTTATGTTTCAAAAGTCTCTACTCTCTATCTTATGAACTTCTCCGAAAACTTCCCCACCGTACTCATGGGACTAGGCGCCGGCCTCTCGCTCATCGTTGCAATCGGTGCTCAAAATGCCTTTATCCTCCGCCAGGGGATTATTGGAAAACACGTCACGCCCATTGTGCTTTTCTGTATTTTTGGCGATGTTCTGCTCATTGGTGCCGGTATTTGGTCAGTAGGCAAGCTCGCTGAAGGTTTTGATTGGGTTCTTGAAGCTCTCCGATGGTTCGGCGGCGCATTCCTCGTTTGGTATGGATTTTCTGCAGCAAAACGAGCCCTCAACCCTTCCACCCTCACTGTTGATCCTAGCGAGCAGGGGCCGCAGAGCGTTGGTAAAGCCCTGGCGTTTACCTTCGCTATCACCTATTTGAATCCCCACTGCTATCTGGACACCTTCGTACTTCTGGGTTCACTAGCCAATACCCACGGGGAGGCCGGGCGCTGGTGGTTCTACCTTGGCAGCATCACCGGTTCAATTCTCTGGTTTACAGCTTTAGGTTACGGCTCTCGTTTCCTTCGTCCACTGTTTGCCAAACCTGACGCGTGGAGAATTCTCGACGGCGTCATCGCTCTTCTTATGTTCTTCTTAGCGTTCCAGGTCATGTTTGGATAATCCTGTATTAATGATTTTTTCTGCAAATTAGTGACCATTTATGATTATTTATGTACTGGATTAATCAGTTTCAATCATTTTTAGTCATAAGAGATCACTCCGGTGTTAGCAGACGAACGACACAGCCTTATCATTACAGAGGTCGATCAGCGGGGGACCGTATCCACCGCAGAGCTCATTGAAAGATCTCTCCGAACTCGCTGAACGCGGCCTCATCGTTAAAGTTCATGGTGACGCCCGTTCCGTTCACTCCACCAATAACCCCACCTTCGACACCAAATTTTCTACTAACCGCACTGCCAAAGAGGCTTTAGCCCGTGTAGCAGCCGAGTTCATTCACGACGGTGCCTCGCTGGCTTTCTCCGCAGTCACCACCTGCGCGGCGATTGCAGCGCAGGCATCCAAGCATCAAAACCTTACGGTTATTACTAACTCCACGAGGGCGCCAGAACGTTCGCAACCCTGCAGGGCTTTTCAGAACCCACGGAACTAACGGAAATCGTTAACTTCCAGGCAGAGCGCTGGGCAAAGCGGCGTGTTGCGGATTTACTCTCTGAAGTATTGGTCTCTGAACTCGTCGTTCGTACCCGGGTGCTAGTAAAGACCAAGCATTGTGTTGCCTTTGTTCCTTATGCCGCTAGTAGTCCCTTACACGTCATGGCGCTCCCTAAGGCTCCAAGACGCAATTTGGTAGCTGCAACCGATGAAGAGCAGCAGGATTTAGGGGAATTTCACCAACGTCTCGCTGAGCTCATTTCAACGGCAATAGAGTCGCCGGCTGCCTCTATTGAGGTTCTGTGGTCGATGGCTCCGATCTCTCGCTGTCGTTCTATTTCTCGTATGCGAGTGGAGTACACTTCTGCTGACGCAGGGGTGAATTTTGAGGATAGTCCAGAAGAACTCGCCCTCATACTCAAGGCTTGGCTTTAGCTACGCGCAGATATAAACGGTTTTTGGAGCAGGTTCAGTACTTGAGTAAAAATTAGTTGGAAGACAAATCCTCTACAATTAGGGTGGTCTTCATAAAGCGAGCAAATCCAGATAAGAGAAGCTGTGCTGCTCCTAGGTCTTCTGCGCTCACTCCTAGTTCTAAATCAGCTAGGTCTCTAGGCTTGATAAGTCCGGAGCAAATCTCAACAGTGGAAGACTTCTCTGATTCCTTCTCGAAGACAAAGCTCACCCCTGATTTGAACGCGTCATTGAGTTCTCCGGGGTGGGTTTGTACTGCGATAACGTCTTGTGTTGCAAAGTATTGGGTTTCTCCCAGCACGATTTTCTCGCCGCCTTCTGTCTCTTCGAGAAGAAGACGTTCCCCTATTTCTATGTAGCTCTCACCATCTCGTTTGAGCTGATGGGGCCACCAAAGGTGGGTATATTCGGTAAATGCTAGCCAGCTCTCTTCGAGCGAGAGATCGAGTTGGACATACACTGCAGTTTGCAACGTATTGCTCGATGCCGCTGGTGTAGCTGTTTCGCTAGGTGCCGGAACGTGGGAGAACAGATTTTCCATGTGTATTACCCTAGCGGAATTCTCTCTCACCCCGTCATTTTGATTTCTTTGAATGTTATTTAGAGAGAAGGATAAAAAGATCCTTAAACGAAAAAAGACCCCTTACGGGGTCTAAATTTCGTGCCATTTTCATCAAGAAAATAGTGTTTTGTTATTTCAAAACCATACAGTGGACGCAAACACAACCAAACCAAGAAAAAAATATGTAAGCCTTCGGTCTATTAGTACCAGTCAACTCCACAAGTCTCCAGTCCTTGCTTCCATACCCGGCCTATCAACCCCATCATCTATAGGGAACCTCACACAACACAAAGTTGCCAGGAAATCTCATCTCAAAACAGGCTTCCCGCTTAGATGCCTTCAGCGGTTATCCCTCCCGAACGTAGCCAATCAGCCATGCACCTGGCGGTACAACTGACATACCAGAGGTTCGTCCGTCCCGGTCCTCTCGTACTAAGGACAGCCTTTCTCAAATTTCCAACGCACGCAGCGGATAGGGACCGAACTGTCTCACGACGTTCTGAACCCAGCTCGCGTACCGCTTTAATGGGCGAACAGCCCAACCCTTGGGACCAACTCCAGCCCCAGGATGCGACGAGCCGACATCGAGGTGCCAAACCATGCCGTCGATATGAACTCTTGGGCAAGATCAGCCTGTTATCCCCGAGGTACCTTTTATCCGTTGAGCGA
>NZ_LXTU01000065.1:0-24878 GCF_001683935.1 Rothia sp. ND6WE1A
GCTGCTGTAAGACGTCTGGGGTGGGGCGGGGCGGCTCGACCGGGTGATTCTTAACTGATCGCAAAAGTGGCGTTATGAGGTGTAAAACTGCACCCCAGAACGCTATTTTGACTAGCACTTAATTTTGTAGCCTGTTTCACTTCGCCTCTTGACGGTAGGCTGGAACGATACGAAAAGTTTCGACTCGACGAGACGCCCCGCAAACTGAACACGGCAAACGAGGTACCCATGTCCGATCCGTTTCCCACCACCCATTCCCCGGCGACCGTCGCTCTCATTCTCGCCGGCGGGAAAGGTAGCAGACTATCTCCGCTGACGGACGCGCGGTCCAAACCCTCAGTGCCTTTTGGCGGGGGGTTACCAAATCATTGACGTGGTGCTCTCCAACTTGGCTCATTCACGAATTCGCGACGTATGGATAGCTGAACAGTATCGCCCGTTTACCCTCAATAAGCATCTCGCCGGTGGCCGACCCTGGGATTTAGACGGCACCCGCCACGGCTTGCAAATTCTTTCGCCTGCCGAAGGCCGCGCAGCGGATGGTTTCGCAGAAGGAAACGGGCACGCGCTCTACCAACAGGTTCCGATCCTCCAATCATTTAGGGCAGATACCGTGGTGGTTCTCAGCGCAGACCATCTCTACCAGATGGACTTCCGGCTTGCCCTGGAACAGCACGAACGGCTGGGTTCAGACCTCACCATTATCACGACTGAAACGGATGAAGATTCATCACGTTTCGGCGTCGTGCAAACAGGAAAGAATCAGAAAGTTACCGGCTACGATTACAAACCCGAGAATCCTCAGGGCAACCTGGTTGCCACTGAAATCTTTATCTTCAAGGTAGAGGCGCTCAGCAAAGCAGTGGACCATCTGGTAAAAGAACTCGACGAATATGAAGACCACGATGAACCTAAGGGCGCCTCTCTAGGGGATTACGGCGAGACGATTCTGCCCTACTTTGTGAAAAACAAGAAAGTACACGAGTTCCGTCATACCGGCTACTGGCGAGATATCGGGACCATTGATGCCTACTACAAAGCACATATGGAATTGCTGGAGGGCAAGGGTTTGAATCTAGACGACTCCGGCTGGGCAGTTATTACCCACCATGAGCCCCCCTTGCGCCGGCTCGCTTTTACCAGGATTCCCATGTGAGCCATTCAATGATTGCCCACGGCTGCCATATTCACGGAGATGTCAGCGGGAGCATCATCGGTCCCGGAGTGACCATTGAGGCGGACGCGAAAGTTTCTCGCTCTATTCTGCTCGGTGACCTCACAGTGCCCGCCGGCGCCGTTCTCGAATCCGTGATTGCAGATGTATTTGCAGAGATTCCCGTTGGCCAAACGGGCAAAACAAAGCCTGGCCCGGGAAATATCACCGTTTTGGTGCCCTCTCAACGCGGGGCAGACGTCAACGGACAAGACCAGACACTCGGTGAATAAGTGGGAGAAACGTTAGACGCCAGAAATTTTTCCAGCGCCCGCCCTTCAAGTTTTATACCTGAACATTTACCGGTTTTTGTGTACGGAACTCTGCGTGTGGGAGGTTCCAACCATTTTTTGCTAGCTGGCAAAGATGAGCGGCAGGAACCGGCCACCCTGGAAGGCGCCGTGCTCGTCGATAACGGTCGATTCCCCTATTTACTTGATTCGCCAGAAGTCCTCGGTACCTTGGACGACGTCGGGGCGGTGCGTGGCGCGCTCGTTCATGTTGATGGCACAGATTGGGAACGGGTTTCTGCCGTTTTGGACGAGTTAGAAGGTTGTTCGACTGAACACCTCGTAGATGATCGAAACCTTTACAACCGCCTTCAGCGCGAAGTCACTACTGCCTCAGGCAAGCGCGAACTGGCATGGGTATATATCCCGCCGGTCGCGCATCAAGCTGAATTAGCAGAACTATATCCGATGATTAAATCGGGAGATTGGATGGACCGTGCCTGAAAACATTAGCCTTGAGTCTCTCGAAGAGGGTCACTACAGCTTCCCCGGTCCACTGCGAGATAAGTTGGTAGCCGCCATCCTAAGCGGGGAGAAAACCGGCACCTCGTCCCTGGTTCAGCAATATGAAATGGACGGTGATCCTTTACCAGCGGTAGGAGACCGAGAAGCGATTCTTGATTCCGACGGCAACCGAGTCTGCGCTACCGAGAATACGGAAGTCACCGTCGTCCCCTTTGGAGATATCACCCTTCAACAAGCGCTGGACGAAGGCGAAGGATTCGAGAGTATTTCCGATTGGCAGACGGCGCACCGCCAGTTCTGGGAATCGGAACAGTTCCGCGCATCAATGGGCGAAGACTACCGGGGCATCACCGCTGACACCCCCGTAGTCTACGTACGCTTCAAAGTCATCGCCCGAGCCTAAGACTCGCTCCCCCGCTGTACCGGGCTCGCTTGAACAGTTGCTCTTTAGAATTAGCCCTTGTGTGTGATCGATACGTTCTTGCCCATCAGACACCAAGCGATATGATGAGTGCGCCCGTTTAGATTTATGCGCCAAGGAGTGAGCCGTTGCAAGATTGGGATCCCAGCCTACTGTTTCGGATTGTCGACGTCGCGGCAGTTGTTGCCAACGGGCTCTTGGGCGGTGCAGTTGCCCGCGCTTTTCGCTTTGATGTTGTCGGTTTTATTCTTTTAGCCGCGCTCTCTGGCATGGGCGGCGGTTTGATTCGCGATACTCTGCTGGGTATTGGGTTTCCCGTTGCTCTCACCGATTCTGCGTATTGGGCAGGTGTGATTATTGCTTCTGCGCTGGCTTATTTCTTGGATTTGGGGTCACAGTGGGCATCGCGCGTTCTGGTGATTGTGGACTTTCTAGGAATGGGATGCTGGGCAGCCACCGGAACCATCAAGGCGTTGGGCGCTGGTTTAGACTGGATTCCTGCTATTGCCTTGGGCGTGACGACGGCGGTGGGCGGCGGCGTCCTGCGCGATATTATGGTGAACCGTATTCCTTCTATCTTGGGCGGTAACTCGCTGTATGCCACGGTCGCTT
This sequence comes from Rothia sp. ND6WE1A, assembly GCF_001683935.1. NCBI lineage: Bacteria > Bacillati > Actinomycetota > Actinomycetes > Micrococcales > Micrococcaceae > Rothia > Rothia sp. ND6WE1A. The sequence goes on from NZ_LXTU01000065.1 coordinate 3,002, forward strand.
TAGTGGGGGCTACGGAAACCGCTCTTTTGACCGAGGTTTTCCGCCGCCCTAACGTAGCAATGGCGGTTTCGATTGTTTCGTGCTTGGCAATTGGTTTGATTGCTCGTCGTAAGAATTGGAAACTCCCCGCACCCGTTAATTTGAAGGTGCCGCGACCGCAGCTCAAGTTCATTTCTCGTCGGACCGCTGTGGTGTTTGATGAGAATGAGGGATGGACGCCCGGCCAGCCTCTGACGGAGAATTTGCAGATTCTTACACCGGAGGAAATCCGAAAGTATCGCAAACGAGACAGGTTTAAAAATATTTCTAAATTTAGAAAGCGCTAGCCACACGTCAAATATGTATAAAAATACCCTCGAAGTATCATTTACGATACTTCGAGGGTATTTTATTTCTTGATCGGGTTCGCAATCTAATCAAGAGGACTGAATCCCCCAGTGGAGGTTCACTTTGCTAATAATGGCAGAACTAGTGCGTTCGCGTATCTTCAACTGTACCAGCGTTATGAGCCTATTTTTCGCTTAATTTAGCCGGAGGAAAGCACTCCGAGATGATGAAAAAGTGCCTCCCCCTCCTGACATGCCCCGACGGCTAAAACCCGTTGCCGAAAACCTCTTTTGTGTTTCCAGCCACTATAATTGCAATAAACAACAAGGGGAATGAGTCTAAAACTCATTCCCCTTGTCAGAGCATTTTATTCATTTTTTAGTAAATATATGCATTCTTAGATTTTATAGGTCACCACGTTGCTCAACGCCAAACCACCACCGACGTCGTTACCGTGGTAGCGACCGAAGTGTACGTGAGGCCCACGGTAAGTAGCATCAGCCACAGGCTGTGAGCGAGTTCCGCCTGCTTCAAAAGTGATAGTGCCGGGGCGAACAATCAACTTGCAAGTAATATTCTGGTCTGCCACAATTTTCGTCTTGGGGACCACGGTTGCCAAAGGCGTGAGCGTAGCACTACCGGCATCGACGCGCAGCAACTGCACAAGGTCGCCCTGGCGGTAAACACCCTTCTCATCAACCACAGAAGCGTGCGGGCGCACTGCCAAAATGTAGCCGCCGCCGTTGGGGTTGGTGGTATCAAACTTTCCACCAATATCAAACGGCGAGTCATCAGCGCGACCAAATGCCATATATCCGTACTGCCAGTCAGTGTTAGGCAGACGACCTTCCCACTTCAAGTCAAAGTACATCACCCAGTTACCACCGGAGGTTTCCACGCGGTGAGAAATGGGGCCCAAGAGCATAGACTCGTCGTAAATCTCGCGATGGATCAGCGAGTTATTTTCCCACACTGGCATGTTACTGACGTCCTGCTGACCTGCCGGGAGCATACCGTCCAAACGGCGCGCCTGATCCAAGAACAAATCGGGGCTAGTTCCGCCACCTGAAAGCCAGTAGGGGTTAGGGGACATAAAGCCGCGCACGCCGAGAGTGGCGAAATAATCTCGTACAGACCGGCGGTGCACTTCCCAGACAATAACGGGCTTACCCAGTGCAACAATGCTGGTAATCTTCCAGTCGCTCATGGAAGTTGCAGCGCGACCGGTAACAGTCTCAAAGAAAGGCACACCCGCGAGGTCCACATAGGGTGACTTCACCAAAGTGGTGATGTTCGCCAGTGAATCCCCAGCATCAAAGTAGCACCAGGTGCGGAAGCCCGCATTTTTGGCGATTTTTACAAAGCCAGCTTCGGGGTCAAATCCACCTGCACCGTTGCGGTACATCTTGATAACAACCTGATTCTTCAGGCCACGAGCCTCCAGCACCTGGAGAAGCTGTGCCTGAGCGCCGGCGTCTTTTGCCTCGACGAAAAGTATTGCATTCGCGCCCACCGAATTGAAAGCTCCGCCAGCGGGGGTTACGGCAATAACGTCCAACGCTTCTGCAAGAGTATTGATATTGCGCAGAGGCGTACCCGAACCAAGAAAGGGGCGCATATCCACCATTGCCTGTTTCAAATCAGCAAGGTAGGACGACGATACATACCCTTCAGACAGGGTGGTTGTGCGGCGCAGTGCGTTATCGTGCATGCACACGAGCTCGCCATCTAGCGTGGTGCGTACAGAAATCTCGACGGCGCGCGCGCCACGAATAATCGCCTGCTGGTAAGCGTAAGCGGTGTGCTCGGGATTTACGTCACCGGCACCACGGTGTGCAATAACGAATTGGGGCTGAGCAAGAAATTGGTCAACCAATGTTGCAGAAACGGGCTCAGCAGCCTGCGCTGTTGTTGTTCCACCGGCAAGCGACGCTGCACCCAGTACAGCTCCTGCACCGGTAAGTTGCAGAGCATTTCGGCGGTTTAAAACGCCAAATGCGTTCTCGTGTTGAGAAATAGACATAAATCCCCTAGATCAGTTCTAAATAATTTTTTACGTCCTATGTTTCCCCCGTAGGACATTGGGATTACACACTAGTCATTTCTCAGGGTTATACAACTACGGGTACTTTTGTCGGTTTACTCCAAAGTGATGCAATTTTTTCCCCACAAGGGGAAATACTATTTATTCTTTCGTTTTTGGGGGACAAACCGTGATACACATCTATGCTCAACCTCACTTTTCGACACTCCAGAAAAACCTGAGAATTTGTTCTATCTCCGCATGCCAAACTCTTATTTTACCGCCGAAATAACCTTCTCCATGAGAAAGTGCTTGATTCGCAAAGTTTTCCTATCCACAAGCAGAGCCCGGGAATCGTGAGAAAAATTTTCTAAAAAATTTTTTGGTCCCCATCATGACCCAACAAATGATATTCGGAATGTCGAATAAAATAGGGGTGGCTTACATTTTCAACGCCACAGCAACCCCTTACCCAAGTCAGCCACAATTTTTTTTAAAAAATATTTTCTCCGTAAAGTGCCTTGAAGGGTCAAATTCCACGACACCTCCCCCACAGACTGATGCATAAATACGCCAGAATCCCCCGTCTAAGCCCATCGGATGAGGGTACTCATACTTATAGGTCATAGCGGCTGTTGAATAACTTTCTGTATAGTTTTAGAAGTCAGCCCGCAAGGGTGAGACACCCAGCAATGGGATCGAACGGTGAAAGCCGAGAGAACAGACTAGCCAAAGGTTCGCACCCAAGAGGCAACAGCAGATTGAATGCTGAGACAGTCTTTATGTACAGCGATTTTTCGGGGAAAGAATCGCACTCTTGTAGCTCACACGTTCGAATACCAGCGCAGTTAGTATCTTGGGGAAGATAAAACTAGCTGCTCTGAAGTATGCAAGGCTCGCATCTTTCGGGGGAGAGATGCGAGCCTTTTACTTTAACTTTGCCTTTTCTCCCATAGACTAAGAATGTGCACATCTAGGATGTAACGTACTTATAGGGATAGCTTCATCACTTACTCACGTAAATATTTGATAAGAAGCCACTCCAAAAGGTAGATTAATTTCAAATTTAAAAACATAGTATTGCTGGTTGCCCTACCATAAATTACTTTACGGTCGCCTATAGACTTACCTAAGCTCGGCATCTAATCCTGTGTACACGAGTAAAACTGGCAGCATGTTGGAAAGCAGCCGCCGGAGCTAATTATGAGGGGATCCAGATGATTATCGACGAAGTCAAAAAGCTCTACGCCAATACTCCCGCCAAAATGCCGGCGTACCGGCGTATCCAGTTGATGATTACCTCGCAGCTTGAATCCGGAGATCTCAAGGCGGGCGATCCCATCCCTTCAGAAAATGAGTTCGTCAACGCTCTGGGAATTTCTCGTATGACCGTCAACCGGGCCATGCGTGAGCTCAGTAACGAAGGTCTGCTCAAACGCACCCGCGGTATTGGCACGTTCGTCGCCGAAGAAAAATTTCCCGGTGACTTCATAAGCGTCCACAATATCGCCGATGAGATTAAACAGCGCGGGCATTCCCATTCTCAAAAGCTCCTCAAACTAGAGAAAATTACTAAGGAAGATGACCATGAATTCTGGGATTCAGGGCAGATTCCGCCGGAAATGGGAGAGACCGCTTTCCATTCGGTGATTGTGCACTTCGATGACGGCGTACCTTTTCAAATTGAAGAACGCTTCGTCAACGACCGCATCGCGCCTCGTTACCTGGAACAAAATTTCGAGAACCTCCCCCCCGCTTCCTACCTCAATTCCCTCATATCAGTCACTCATGGCATTCACAAGATTGATGCTATTCTTCCTAACAAGGATCAGCACGAGATACTAAAAATTGACTCGACTGAGCCCTGTCTTCGTATTGAACGTTTTTCTTATTCTGAAGAAGAACTTGTCTCCGCTGCGTGCCTGTTACACCCCGGATTTCGCATTGTGTTGGAGGGCGAGTTCGGAAAGTAGCCATGCCAGTTCCCGAGCTCATTGCAGAACGCTTTACGCTACGCCCTTTGCGCGAAGCTGATATTCCAGAGCTCACTTCCGCCTGCCAAGATTCCGAAATTTTACGCTGGTGCATGGGTGTTCCCCTGAATTATTCCGAAGAAACCGCAAGAAACTACATCGAATTCAGTCACGACGCTGCCGATAATGGCAATGAGCTCATCTGGGGAATCGATCTTTCGGGTACTTTTGCTGGTATCGTCAGCCTCTACAACCTGACTGACACCTCAGCGGAGATAGGTTTTTGGCTTGCGCCTGTACTACGGGGTCAGGGTTTGCTCACCGATGCCGCGCGCGTCGTCTTAGGTTTTGCTTTTGACCCGCTGGGTATGGGGCTCGACGAAGTGACCTGGACAGCGATTGCCGGCAACGCCGCTTCCGAGCGGGTTGCTATCAAGCTTGGGTTTAGTGACATCCGGTGTGAAGAAAAGGGCACTCAGGGTCGCCCCACCGAAAACGGCACAGACACCCGTTTGGACGCCCGCACGGCGACCATGACGCGCAAACAGTTCTCGCATATCGGTTTAGATTAGGATATTCCCAGCTCTTTCTCAGTGGTTTTAGGTAAAGTTCCAGGTATTTAGCTCTTTTGGCTATACAACTTGAACCATCAATTTGAACCCATATTTATCTGCGCTGTTATTTTATCTACACTGCAGCAGCCATGCGGGAAAGGAAACAATGTTCGATTCGATTATCAACTGGATTATCCACCTCATGGAGATTCTAGGAGCCCCCGGCGTGGGTGTAGCAGTTTTCTTGGAGAACGTGTTTCCGCCAATCCCTTCCGAGGTTGTTCTTCCGCTTGCAGGTTTTACGGCATCCCAAGGCAATATGAATCTCATCGCGGCGTTCCTGTGGGCTACAGCAGGATCAGTAGTCGGTGCGTACCTTCTTTACTGGTTAGGCGCAGTCATTGGTGCTAACCGTCTCCGCCGCATTGCGGATTGGATGTGGCTAGTGGAGGTAGAGGACGTTGATAAGTCCCTGCACTGGTTCGATAAATACGGCAAACTTTCCATTCTTTTTGGTCGTCTCATTCCCGGTGTGCGCTCCCTGATTTCAATTCCTGCGGGCATTGACCGCATGAACGTCCTGTCCTTCGGGCTCTTTACTTTGTTGGGTTCTGCCGTATGGAACGCGCTCCTCATCTACCTGGGCTTTATTCTGGGTGAGAATTGGAGCCAGGTCGCCGATGTGATCGGACAGTTCTCCACCGTTATCAAAATCGTTATTGCCGCCCTAATCATTTGGGTAATTATTAAGCTAATCCGTCGCCAAAAGAAGCGCCAGAAACAAAGCCACTCTCAGCGCTAAGTTAGGTAGGCTAAGTTTTACCTAACGTTTCAGCTTGTGCTGACTTTTTGAATTGATAAAACATGACCACATTTTCTCGCCGTCACCTCTTTCTAGGGTCTGCAGCAACCTCTCTGGCGCTTGCGCTCTCTGCTTGTTCTTCAGATTCTCACCTCCAAGAAAGTGCCCAGAACCTTGCTTCTGCGCTGACTAATCTGGACATTTCAGGAATCCAGTTTGCCAACCGGGATGCTGCCCAGGCACAGAAGTCGCTGGAACATGCGTCTTACAATATGACCGGGGCAGAACCCACCGTGTCCGTGGCTGAAGTCAATCAAGGGGGCGACTCTCCCAGAGCCAAGCTCCACTGGGCATGGAAGATTCCCGGTTCTCCTCAGCCCTGGGAATACGATTCCTCGGTTACCTTTACCGCTGAAGGCGAGAATATGACCCCGCAGTGGTCGCCCACCGTCATCCACCCCGATGTGGAGGAATCCGCAGGGTTGCTTCTCGAATCAAAATCCGCCTCCCGAGGTGAGATTCTAGGGCAGGACGACGCCGCGATTGTCACCTCTCGCCCCGTGGTGCAGGTAGGCATCGACAAGACTAAAGTCTCTGGAAATGAAGCACAGCAGAAATCTGCACGAGCCCTGGCGGAACTCGTAGATATTGACGCAGATGCTTTTGCGAAACAGGTAAAAAATGCTGGCGAAAGCCAGTTTGTTGAGGCTATCGTATTACGCCAAGAGGCTTTCAATAAGATTAATCAAAGCGACATCGAGAAAATTGAGGGGTTTTTCAGCACAGAAAGTACCCGCTCGCTGGCACCCAGCGCCGATTTTGCCCCGGATATTCTGGGCACGGTGAGCCCTGCGACATCCGACGACATCGAAAAATCTGAAGGAAAGCTTGTTTCAGGGCAGATGATCGGTCACGGCGGTCTGTCCGAACGGTTTGATGAGCATTTGCGAGGCACCGATGGCTACTCAATCTACAGCGTTCAAATCAAAGATGATGGTTCTGTAGATCCAGAACAATTCATTAATCGAGATAACCCTCTCCACCAGGTGGATGTCTCTAACGGCAAGAACCTCAACATCACCCTCGATTCTGCAGCGCAATCTCAAGCGGTAAAGATTCTTGAAGATCAAGATTCCCCCAGCGCTATTGTGGCTATGAGGGTATCCACCGGTGAAATCCTGGTTGCTGCCAACGGTAAGGCTTCTGAGGGGTTCTCTACCGCTCTAATGTCCCAGTACGCTCCCGGATCTACCTTCAAGATTCCTACCTCACTCAGCCTGCTTCGCAAGGGCATGAAGACCGACTCCATTGTCAACTGTTCGGAATCGGTTACCGTAGACGGTCAAACCTTCAAGAACGCTTCCACCTACCCCGCAGATGCTCTGGGCGAGCAAACTCTGGCTGTAGCGGTGGCGCAGTCGAGCAATACCGCTTTTATCAACGAACGCGATAAGGTGACGCAGGCAGATTTGCACGACGCCGCCGCTGCTTTAGGCATCGGTATAGAAGCTGACCTCGGCGTACCGGCATTCTTTGGCACGGTGCCCACCGATGCCAGCGAAGTAGAGCACGCCGCATCCATGATTGGTCAGGGAAAAATCTTGGTTTCACCGATTGCCATGGCAATCGTGGCAGCCAGCGCGTATAAAGGCGAAGTGGTCAAACCTGTTCTGGTGAAAGAGCAGCAGTTAGGCGAAACAAAAGTTTCTAACACCTCACTCACCCAAGACGAATCTAAACAACTCAAAACCCTGATGCGCGGCGTCGTTGCCGAAGGCGGACTACAAAACCTCAAAGAACTCACTCCCGATACCGCCGTGGGTAAAACGGGAACTGCCGAATACGGCAACGACAACCCGCCTAAAACCCACTCCTGGGTCATGGCAGTTCACGAAGATATTGCTGTGGCTCTTGTGGTGGAGGATGGCAATTTGGGTTCTATCACCGGCGCTCCCCTAGCCCTGGAGATGTTCCAGGAATTCAAGAACTAGGCACTAAAGCTTATTCATAAAGTAGAGAGGACGCTCGGAACAGCATGAGGCAAGCTGGCTGGGTCTGGCGTGAATCGCTTCAATGAGCGCTAGCGAATCCAAGCGAGAGGGTTTGCTTGCCGATGGCTGTTCCGAGCGTCCGGCTCCATTACTTTATGAATAAGCGATACTACTCGCTAGCTACTGAAGCTGCGGCGTCCGTCGAGATGCCGCCCTCTTTTTCGAGGATTTTCTCCGCACGGTCAATACGAACCTGAGGAATAGGCATGGTTGAAGTATCCAAATTTTCGTTTTCCAACTGAGTTTCAACCAATTCGGCTGCTTCTTCTTCGGTTTCAACCGCAGGCATAGAACCCAGCAAGTTACGGCCAGCGGTCTCCTTGAGGAAGAACATGCCTACCAAACCAACCGCGCAGGCAATCATAATGTAGTAAGCACCTGCGTACTCTGTATTCCACCAAGATTCCAGAACGGTAACAACCGAACCTGTCGTCGATCCTAGAAGAGCCACAGCGATGTTGAACATAACGCCCATTGCAGTGTAACGACTAGCGGTGGGGAACAACGAGGGCAAAGTGGAGGGCTGAATCGCAGCCTGGAACATGAGCAAAATACCCATGAGCATCAAACCCAGGAAGGTTGCGACTGCGGTTCCACGCATCATGAGCCAGAAAGACGGCACGGCCAGAAGAATACCTAAAATAGCACCGGTAATCATCACAGGCTTACGTCCAGTCTTATCTGAAATCCAACCAAAAACTGGAAGAGCAAACGCAACGATGAGCAAAACGGGAATGAGCAAAGCATTACCGTGAAGAGTGTCGTAACCCAGCGAATCAGTGAGGTAAGTGGGCATGAAGGTGGTCAGTGCATAACCAATCACCTGAGCGCACATCACTAGAGCTGAACCAATAAGAAGCTGAGGCCAAAAACCCTTGAAGATGCTCTTGAAAGAGTCCCATACGGAACGACCTTCGTCATTATTATCGCTATCCATTTCAGCTTCAAAAGCTGCTGACTCGTTGATGTGCGAGCGCATGTACATACCGATAAGGCCAAGAGGCAGCGCAACCCAGAAACAGATACGCCAGCCGAACGCGAGCATCTGTTCGGGAGTAAGCATGAGTTCAATAACGGTAGCTAACGCTGCCGCAGTAGCGAAACCAATGTAGGAACCCATATCCAAGAAGGATGCCCAAAAGCCGCGCTTACGGTCTGGAGCGTACTCGGCGATAAAGGTTGCAGCACCAGCATATTCGCCGCCGGTAGAGAAGCCCTGCACGAATTTCAGCAGAATAAGCGTTATGGGCGCTGCCATGCCCCAGGTGCTATAACCGGGAATGCAGCCAATCAAGAAGGTGCCAAAAGACATCATGATGATAGTGAAAGCTAGGATTTTCTTTCGCCCTAGCTTATCGCCGAGGGGGCCAAGAACAAGGCCGCCGATGGGGCGCACGATGAAAGTTGCAGCAAGCGCGCCGAAGAAAGCGAGCTTGGCCCAGGGATCGCCAAAGGGAAAGAAAACTGCGGTGATAGAGGCAGAGAGATAGGCATACACACCGACGTCAAACCATTCCATGAAATTTCCCAGAATGGTTGCTCGGAGAGCCTTTTTCATCTCTTGCGAGTCGACAACATGAATGTCGTCCTCTTTCAACAGAGGAAAGTTGTTGTGGATTTGCTCAGCAGTAGCCATAAGTAAACTTTCTTTTTGCGTGACTTACAAACGATAACGCAGACAACTGGTAGAAACTCAGTGTTTATAGGGGTTGAGTGTAGTTTTAGTGAGCCATATCAAGGACTTAAGAGATTTATATCACTTAAAATTTGGATATTTTCCCAGATTGCTCCTCCGCTTCTCTGAACTCTTACCCAGGGTCTACTGCTAAAAGATGCGTTAAAAACAAAAGACGCCACCTTGCGGTGGCGCCTTGAACCTGACCTAAGAGGCACTACTTACGACATCAAAGATGTTGAGGAACTGCCGGATGCGCGGCTGATCAGAAGCGAAGAAATCGCCGGCTGGACCGTCAAAAGCCACTCTTCCCTCATCCAAGAAAATAATCTTGTTGGCGACTTTCTGAGCAAACGCCATATTATGAGTCACCACGACCAGCGACCGGTTCTCCCGCGCCAAATCAATGAGCACTCGGATAACCTCTGCCTCAAGCTCTGGATCCAACGCAGAAGTCGGCTCGTCAAACAACAGATAATCGGGGCTCACTGCCAATGCCCGTGCGATAGCTACGCGTTGTTGCTGACCACCGGAGAGCAAATCAGGGTAAGAATCAATGCGGTGCTCCAAACCCACCTTCACCAGCAAGTCCCTCGCAAGCTGCTGGGACTCGCTCTTGGACATCTTCCCGTTCAAAGTAGGTGCCAAAGCCACATTCTGCAACGCCGTGTAATGAGGAAACAGGTTGAACTGCTGAAACACCATTGCCGAATGCTGACGCATGGTACGCACCTGAGCATCTGACAGCTTCCCGCCAAACTGCAAACGGTCGCCCTCAATCGTCAGAGTACCCTGCTCGGGAGTTTCTAACAGATTGAGACAACGCAACAGAGTAGATTTGCCCGAGCCAGACGGACCCAAGATGACCGTCGTCTCGCCGTCGTTCAACTGAAGATTAATATCCTTCAGAATGTGCTGGTTGCCGAAGCTTTTGGAAAGGCCTTCAACGCTAAGCATGAACACTCCTCATGTATTGATTGCTTCGTTTTTCCAGGTAGCTCTGAAGAATCGAAAGCACAGTGAAAATCACCAGGTAGACGGCGGCAACCTCTGCATACATCGCCAAAGGCTCGAAAGTTCGGGCAGCAATCTGCTTGCCCGCCTGGAAGAGGTCAATGAGCGAAATAGTGGAAACCAACGAGGTGCCTTTGACCAAGTCAATCAAATCATTACCCAAAGGAGGTAGCGCAATACGCACTGCCTGAGGTACCACCACGTGGCGCAACGTCTGCAACTTGGTGAAGTTCAATGTCTGTGCAGCCTCAAACTGCCCTCGAGGAATCGAGGCAACCGCAGCACGGAAAGTCTCAGCCACATACGCACCGGTATTGAGCGAAAGCGCGACAATCGCCGCCGTCCAACCATCGAGAGTGATTCCTAGCTTAGGCAACCCGTAAAAAATCAAGAACAACTGCACCAGCAGCGGCGTTCCACGGAACAGCCACACATAGATATTCGAAACCCATTGAAGAGGTTTGAACCTACTCGAACGCAACCCCTGCGCCACAATGCCAATCACAATCGAAAGAATAAAAGCAATGATTGAGAGTGGAATAGTGATTTTCAGAGTTGCCATCAGAAGTTGCGGCAACGACTCAGCCCACAGGCTAAGATAACGATCCATCTTTTCGAAAAACCTATCTAGCTTTATGCCTTAGGAGTGAGGTCAAAGCCAACATACTTGGTGTAGATAGCCTTCAAATCACCGTTATCTATATGCTTCTTCAACGAATCATCAATGGCCTGCTTCAGCGATTCTGCGCCCTTAGGCATCAAGATAGCAGCCTCAGATGCCTCACCCAGTTCACCTTCGAGAAGGCGAATCTTAGCGTCGGGGTGCTCCTGTTTGTAAGCCTGGAAGGTCACAGCGTCGTTACCGCAGCAATCTACACGGCCCGAGAGAACCTGCTCGATTGCCTCATCAAAACCCGTAACGGTCACGATGGTTGCACCGTTCTCTTCCAGCAGGGTACGGAAGTTCGAGGTTTCAGAAGCAGCGGCAGTCTTACCGTTGATATCAGATACCTTCTTTAGATCGGACGAATCCAGTACGCCCACCTTGCCTTCAGAAGCTACATAAGTTATCGAGAAATCGTACTTCTGCTTGCGCTCATCCGTGGGCGCCACGTTGTTAATGACGATGTCGTAGCGATCAGCATCCACACCGGCAATCAGCGAATCCCACTGAGTTTCAATATATTCTGCTTCTACGCCCAGGTCCTTAGCAATGAAATCGCCAATTTCCTTCTCCATGCCCACGAGCTTGCCCGAGTCGTCATGGAAACCCCACGGCTTGAAGGTGCCCTCCATGCCGATGCGAATCTTGCCGGCGTCTTTAATTTTCTGCAGCTTATCAGCGTTGTCCTGGGATGAAGAGGACGACGACGAGCACGCAGCGAGGAAACCTGCCAAGCTAACAGCGCCGGTGAGCGCGATAGCGGATCGACGGGTGATAGAGGTGTTATTCATGGTGATGTCTTTCTTCCAAAAAGTAGCTAGGTCTATATCTTACGGTTAGGCGGCGTCTAGAGCGGTCGTGATGTCTTTTTCCAAGTCAGCAATATCTTCGATACCTACGGCAACACGGATAAGACCCTTTTCAACAGCAAATTCTTCCAGGTGCTCTGGAGTATAAGCGCCCTGAGTCATGGTGGCAGGCAGGCAAATCAGGGATTCGATGCCGCCCAGGCTCACGGCAAACCCGAAAACCTTGAGCGAGTCCAAGAATGCTTTGATGTTTTTGCCTTCTTTGAGTGTGAAGGAGAAGAGTGCGCCAATACCTTTTGCCTGGCGTGCCTGAATTTCGGCGTCGCTCTCATTGTAAGAGCCAGCGAAAAGTACCTTTTCTACGGAAGGGTGGTTCTGCACTACTTCAATGATGCGTCGAGCATTTTCTTGCTGGCGATCCATACGCAAAGCGAGAGTCTTGATGTCTTGTAGCAAGCGGTAGGAATCAATTGGTGAGAGCACTCCACCGGAGATAAGCTGCGCCTTCCATAACTGCTCTGCCAGCTCAGGGTTATTGGTGGATGCCACACCGCCCAGAAGATCCCCGTGGCCCGCCAGGTACTTCGTAGCGGACTGAACCGTAATATCTGCACCGAGTTCTAGAGGGCGCTGCAGGTAGGGAGTGAGAAAAGTATTATCTACAACGACGATGGCACCGTTCCGGTGGGCAATTTCGGAAATCTTAGCAATATCCGAGACCTTCAACGTGGGGTTAGCCGGGGTTTCCAAGAAGACCATGGTGGTCTTTTCGTCAAAGTCATCATCAGAAAGAGTAGAAAAATCTCCGATAAACTTTGCGCTTGCCCCACGCTTGGGCAGTTCGATGGTGGCGAAACGGTAATTACCACCGTAATTGGGCATGCCCAAAAGGATGTTCTCCCCTGCCTGGACAAGACCCATAGCTGCTTGGGTGGCAGCCATACCTGTGGCATAGACAAATGAGTGCTCTGCGCCCTCAATGTTCGCTAGGGTCTTCTCCACCTGAGTACGAGTGGGGTTACCTCCACGCTGGTATTCGAATTCTCCCTCGGTGCCGTCGGTCGGCTGGGTGAAAGTCGAGGCAAGGTAGATGGGAGGAACAATAGCGTTCTTCTCTACGTCTTCAATAGAGTGAATTGCAGTGGTGGTAAATCCTGACACTGATGTTTGCTCGCTTTCGAGTGGAGAAAATATCTTTAGAAAACGAGACTATACCCTGCTTTCTGTTTTGGACCCTCTTTTAATTGCTGATAGCGGTACGAGCGAGATTTCAGTAATGAAACGTCATAAACCTCTCTAAAAATACATTACATGTAAAGCAATTAAAGATATTTCCGCCACAGTGAAACTACTTTCTGACGGGGCGACGTCCCCCGCAGATGCAAAAATGGTAAACCAACCTTAGCGAGACACTAGAAAGTACACCGTTGCGGCAAAAATGCAACCTTAAACATGTATTTTTACCGCAACGGTGTACTTTTGTTGGAACCGCTTCACAGCGCCTCAATTTCGCTCCTACAAGATCTAGAGCAAACAAAAAGGGCGCCACCGGTTGGTGACGCCCTCGCCCGCTATACGGGAAGAAATCTATTTAGCCGTTGTATACGCTAGGTGAGATGAAGATGGGGGCTGAGCCAGTAGGCAGGTTCACGGAGAATACCGAGGTGCCCATGCCGTTCCAGCCGCCGTGTACTGCCTGGCCGTTACCGATATACAGTGCAACGTGCGAGGAGCCGAAACCGTTGGACTGGTAGTAAATGATGTCGCCAGGCTGTGCCTGAGACTGGCTCACGATGGTGCCGAGGCTCTGGTAATCTGCGGGCCAGCCGTGGAAGTTTACTCCAATAGCTGCCAATGAGTTAGATACCAATGCGGTGCAGTCAGTCTGAGCGTTTACAGATGCAGCCTGCTTTGCAGCGGCAACAACAGCATTACGCTTGGCGCTGTTGGTTGCAACGCTCAAAGTAGGAGCGCTGTTCTGCTGAGACTTGTGAGCTGCAGGCTTGGACTGGGTAGCAGCTTTGGCAACGGGTGCTACAGGCACTGCAGTGTTTGCTGAGGGTGTTGCAGATGCCGAAGTGCTAGGAGCAGCGGGTGCTGCCTGCTCGGTTGCTACCGACGTAGCAGTCTCAGCTGACTGAGGTGTAGCAGATGCGCTGCTTGCAGGTGCAGGAGCTGATTTTTCAGCCTGAGGAGCCTGAGTAGACTCAACGGTTGCTCCTGCAGTTGAAAGCTTCTGAGCTTCTGCCTTTTCTGCTTTCTGAGCAGTTTCAGCGGCAGCCTTTTCAGCAGCCTGGCGGTCAGCTTCAGCCTTTTCGGCTGCAGCAATTTTGGCTTCTGCCGCATGCTGTTCTGCAGCTGCCTTCTTCGCAGCAGCTTCTGCCTTGAGATCAACAGAAGGAACAACAACCTTGGGAGCACCCAAGGTTGAGATGAGAGAATTCTGAGACAGTTCGAATGCTGCAAGAGTTGCTTCACTCTGAGGAGCGACGGTAGGAGCGCTCTCTGATGAGTTTGCGGTTGCTACGGTTGCTGAGGTCAGGACGACGCCGGAGATAAGTACACCTGCTACGCCAACTGAGAATGAACGCACTGTGAGCCTTTCGAAATGTGTATGAAACAAGCCAGGTTACCCCGGCGATGCTCACCAGTAATTTGGGGAGTTGCTGGTGGCACGCTGGTTAGCTTATAACAATTTGGTAACAAAATATATAGATTCGTTATAAACAGACAGCGCAAAACAGCCCACAAACATGGTTCACAGGAACATTCGCCGTCGTTAAAGCGACATGACCTACTTCACTATTTCCGCATCCAGTCAGGCGTTTACCCTAATAACCTCAGAGAAATTTTTAAGCAAGTTTACTTACCGTATTTTTCGGTTTTCGGGTTCTCGCTACGCCACATTCCGGCAAAAAATTTTTTGAACTGGGCAGAATATCGCGTGTCATAAAGTAACGATTTACAGCAAAGCCGCATGCTCAATCTTGACGCAACTGTCCATCATCACGTTGAGCCCGGCGTCCTCAGCTAGCCGTGCGGCGTCCTCATTCCACAGGCCCAGTTGAATCCAGACTGTGCGAGCGCCCACCTCTATAGCTTCTTGCACCACCCCAGGGAGGTCTTCAGAGCGGCGAAAAATATCTACCATGTCTGGCGCCTGAGGTAGGTCAGCCAGCGAGGCATAGACCGTTTGCCCCAGAACCTCTTTACCTTCTGCGGCAAGCAGGGGATTAACAAAGTAAAGGGTGTAGGAAGAAGACTCTTGTAGATAGGACGCGACCCCATAGGACGGGCGAGCGGGTTTGTCGCTCATGCCCACAATGGCGATAGTGCGGGTAGTGCGCAAAATGTCCTGACGCTGTAGGGCGGTGGGCTCCACCCAGGTACGTTCTTCAGTCACGAAAAGTTCCTACTCCCTAAATATTCAGAGACTTATTCATAAGGTAGTCGCAGATATCCGCCCGGCCAGCACAGCGTGGGGCAAGCTGGCCGGGTCTAGCGTGAATCGCCCCTCTGAGCGCTAGCGAAGCGGGCGAGAGGGATCGCTTGCCGAAGCTGTGTTGGGCGGAAGGTACAACTCCTACCTGATGAATAAACCTCCTACTTCCACAGTCTGTTTCTTGTATGAATCACTGAGGGGCGAATCTGCGACCACTCTGGGCAGGGTAAACGTACCGCTTTAGGACAACCTGCCAGCGCAGTAATAATAGATTCGCAACGGCGGTTGAATTCCATCACGTTACATTTTTCGACCACTTGGCCCGGGAAATGGCGGTGCATCTTAGACACAGAATCAGAGGATTCTTGGAGACCGTGTCCGGTGTGCCCTGGCACGTGTTTAACGATGACGCGTCGTTCACGAATAGCCTCGGTCAGCTCGGTCATTTCTTCTACAACTTGGAGGTTCTGCGCACCTTCTTCTACCCAGTGTTCAAATGACCAGCGGTTATGCGCTAAACGGAGCACGAACGTCAAAGCACCTAAAGAATCGGTATGGATGATGAGCCGCCGTCCGCCGTGGTAGAAAATGTGGAATGCCGCCAACATGGCAGAGAGTTCGCCGGTCATAATGTTGGTGGCGTCATAGTGGGCGTGAAAGTAGAAGCCGTCTTCGCTCACACCGCCAATACCCATGCGCCCGCCGCGAGCAAACTTTTTATTGTTCGTCGAGCGGTAAGAGCAATCGGTGAATACTCGGTATTCGGTGAGCTTCTCTACCGGGCGCAAAGCCACCTCGGCTTCCATGCGCTGATGGGCTAGTCGGGATGCTTCTTCAATATAGTGCGGAAGAAGATCACCGGCGGGAGTTCCCACTAGTTTCACATGTTGCTCCCCAAGGGAATGTGACTCATAAGGGTTTAATACCTTATCGATGGAGCGGTACTCCATGATGTCTTTCAATGAACCAAACTGGCGGAACAATAATTTGAGATCGTGCCTATCCGCAGCCACGGTAATCAAATTCTGCTTATATTCCTGAGGAATAAGTTCCCAGGCCCGCAAGATTGCACGCCCCAGCATCGCCACGTGAACGTCATCGCACGATTCTAAAAGAGAATGCGCACAGGACTCCGTAATCGGCTGAGTCTCAATCACTTCACGATCGCCGTTTTCACGGGATATGAAAATCATGGCTGACAGTCCGGCGTAACACTTACCTTTTGCTTTCACCGACTCCATCATGACTGCAACCACTGCCACACCGATATCTACGAAACCGGCAGGATAGCTTGACGTGTAGTCGGGAGCCTCCCACGTGAGAGTAGTGCGTTTAATTTGTGCTGGTGTAATACTCATTGTTCTTCCACCTCCTTTTCTCTGTGTAATTGTTTATCCTTAAAAACTATTGAAACTATCTTCAGCTCTTCGAACTGATAGCGCGCGAAGATATTCACGCAAGTGCGGAATGGCGAAAGTGACCTTGCCGTAGGATGCAGAACGAATAACCTGCGACTCCAACAGTCGATTGCGGTACACCCCCGCGTACTGCGGGTTTTTGCCCAAACGAGCGGAAATATCGCTCATTTTAGAGGGGCTCTCATCCTGCGCCATTGCCTCCAAGAAGGCTCGATCCCCTGCTGAGAGTTTAGACAACAGCGGTTCGAGGACGGACGCGCCCAGCTTCTCTTGGGCAGAAGCGATACCGCTGACGACTTCAGCTTCTGAGAGCTCTCCTTGCGCCTGCTGACGTAACGCTTCCGCTACCAGGTACACCATGTAGGGGTGTCCCTTAGTAGCAAGGCATGCGCGAGAGAGCAAAGATTCGCTGAGCGAATCGTGGCGGATAGCCGGGCATGATTCCAGAGCTTGCCGCAAAACGCTTTCCGTTTGCTCGCGCGTCAAAGCACACACGTCAAAGCGCAGGGGCGAGCCAAGGGGCAACATAACCGACGATTCCAGTATCTCTCGCATCTCCGCCGTCCTACCGGCCATCAGAAGTTGTACCGGTAAGCCCTTTTTCTGGGCGTGGACCAGTGCCTCCACAAGATTTTCTAGGCGAGGTAGGCAAGAGCGGTCTACTGCATCCAAGGTCAAGAGTAACCCCGTGCCCTTTAAGCGCAGGACCTCCGCGAGAGATTCCACCTGTGCTGCGAGGGACTCCTTCCCGAAGGATTCCTGTCCCTGCCCTTGATCCGTCAGCGATTCGTGCAACGCAGGAAGATAAGTGCCCCGCATGCGATCGCTGAGACCTTTCAACGGAATATCTGAAACAACACGCCACCCAGCATTGCGGGCAACACCTTCACACGCTTTCAGCAAAGTGGTCTTTCCAATACCTGCTGAACCAGAAATAACCGTGAAGTTGCTGGAGTTAGTTTCGTGGAGAAGCGACGTAAACGCGGCAAGCTGGGATTCCCTGCCCACCAAGCTGGCGGCGAGAGAACCCTGCTCCTGTTGAGTTTGTTGCGCGTTCGTCATCGCTCTCCTTAAAAAACCTTTATATCTTTTATATCTTTTATATCTTGGGGGTTCAAGGTTAGACGACATTCTTCCCCTCTCAGAGGATTACCACCTGCCCCACAAACACGCCACTGACCACCCTTTGATACATCTCTCGCCCTTTGATATATTTCTCGCTCTGCTAAACCCTCCAGTGATAGCGTGAACTCGATATATTTTCTAACCATCAAGGAGCACCGTGATAGGCGTATTTGCGCGAGCAACCGTCAAGCCTGGGCACAGTGGGCCGTTCGAGGAACTCTCTCGAAAACTCCACCAAAAATCCCTCTCTGAAGACGGCGTCATCAGCTACAACTTTGGCCCTATGAAGGGTGAAGGCTCGGAGAACGAATTCGCATTCTTAGAACGCTGGGAATCCATCGAAGCACTCGAAGCACACATGGAAACCGAGCATTATAAAGAGGCCGACGAAACCTGCCAGGAACATCTGGCAGAACCTATGCAAATCAGCATTTTTGAGATTTAGGAGTCACTCATGATCGGCGTTATTGCTAAAGCCTCCGTCAACTCTGAAGCCGTTGAAGCGTTCGAAAAATCCGCGCAGCAACTAGTCGACACAACCCGCGCGCAGGATGCCGGGTGCCTTAGCTACGACTTCGGCGCCGTCGTCGAAGAAGGGAGCGAAGGCGAGTACGCCTTTTTAGAGCGCTGGGAAAGTCAAGAAGCACTCGATGCACACTCCAACTCAGTTCATTTCAAAGAAGCAATGAGTGAGTGGGAGAAGTACCTCTCTGAGCCTCTTGAGGTACGCACCTACGAATTCTAGGTAGAGCTTATCGGTTCGACGACGAGCCACCGACGTTGAAAACACACGGTCTTCCCGCTGACACAGCTTTTTAACTGTGGTTGTGGGAAGACCGTGTGTTCTTAGTTTCTATGTTGGGCTATCGGGCTACTTATGAATGAGTAATATAGAGCCAGGATAAACGCCGCCGTGGGACGTCCAGTCATCTGCCACCAAGGTCGCGGTGCAGGAGTTTCGCCCTCCGCGCGGAATATGCGTGTGAGACCGTAGATACAAACCGCAACCACGGTTACATAAATAAATTCGGAGACATCTTCTGACCCATCAGGGAACAGAGTAGAGAGAAGCATATTCAGGATGAGTCCCCCGATAAACCACCCCGCCAGAATGACTCCGCATTTCGCATAAGGATCGTAGATTCGCATGGTTCTCCTCTAGATATTCCCCGGACTCAGACCATAAGTTACTTCTATCTAGTCAGTTGCAAGACGCGCGTAGACTGCCATATCGCGCAGTTCTCCCCGCAGGTTTTCGCCTGCTCGTGCGACACCCTCAAAAGTGCATCCGGCCGATTCAGCAACATGGCGCGATGCCGGGTTAGCCACAGCAGCTTTGACCTCAACTCGATGGACACCCTGATCAAAGGCGTATTGCATTGCCAGCTTCAAAGCGCGCGTCTGCAACCCTTTACCGCGAGCCCACGGGGAAGTGTTATACCCCACCGACACCGCAGGGATATCCTCGTCAATCAGGCGAAGCTCAATAGAACCGCAATAGCGACCGTCCAACTCCTCACCCGTTATTGCCCAGCGCGTGAGGTCTTCTGGCTTTTGGGCGTAGCTTTCTGCCATGTCGCGAGTGTACTCCAGCGGAACCTGCGTGAACTGGCGCATGCGGGAGTCGGTAGAGCTGGCAAAAATATCGTCTACATCCTCAGCGCGAAAAGGGCGCAGAGTGACAACGCCGTCGGTCAGCTCGGCAACGGGCAGCGGCCAGAAAAGTTCTTCAGCCATAAGGGTTCTCCTAGCGATACTCTTCGGGCAGCACTCGCACGCCGCCTTTGTCCGCCGAAGATGCCATCATCGCGTACGCCTTCAGCGCTTTCGAGACTTCACGTTCCCGGGGCTTAGTGGGCTTCCACGGCAGCGGACCCTTGGCTTCACGGCGGGACTGCAACTCTTCATCGGATACATTGACGCGCAGGATTCGATGGGTTACATCGATCTCGATTTCGTCACCGGTCTGCACCAGCCCAATGGCACCGCCAGATGCCGCCTCGGGGGAAATGTGCCCAATCGAGATACCCGAGGTTCCGCCCGAAAAACGCCCATCGGTAATCAGTGCGCAGGTTTTACCAAGACCCAGACCTTTTAGGTACGAAGTGGGGTAGAGCATCTCCTGCATGCCCGGACCCCCCTTGGGACCTTCGTACTGGATGACGACGACGTCGCCCTCTTTCACATTCTTCGACAGAATCTCGAATACGGCTTCATCCTGAGACTCCACCACAAATGCCTTGCCCTTGAAGTGGAACAGCTCAGGGTCAATACCAGCAGATTTGATGATTGCTCCATCTTCAGCAATGTTTCCTCGCAAAACCGCCAGACCGCCATCGGCAGTGTAGGCGTGCTCAACAGAGCGGATGCAACCGTTTTCGGCGTCCTTCTCTAATGACTCGTATTTATTGGCGGTGGAGAACGCCTGGGTGGTACGCACCCCGCCGGGCGCTGCTAAGAAGAGTTCTTGCGCTTCTGCACTGGGGTTTTCTGAACGAATGTCCCAGGTATTCAACCATTCTTCGAGCGAATTTGAGTGCACTGAATGGACGTTCTTATTCAGCAAACCGGCGCGGTCCAACTCGCCAAGCAGCGCAGGGATACCGCCTGCGCGGTGGACGTGCTCAATGTGGTATTTGGTGGAGTTGGGAGCGACCTTAGCAAGGCAAGGAACGCGGCGGGAAACAGCATCAATATCTTCCAGCGTAAAGTCGCACTCCGCTTCGTTAGCAATTGCCAGAATATGCAAAACGGTATTGGTGGAACCACCCATGGCAACGTCTAAAGCCATTGCGTTTTCGAAGGCTTCTTTAGTGGCGATGGATCGGGGCAACACCGAATCGTCGTCATTCTTGTAATAACGGTTTGCCAGCTCAACAATGGTACGACCAGCATTTTCGAAGAGGGCTTTACGAGCAATCTGAGTTGCCAGCGTGGTTCCGTTACCCGGCAGAGCTAAACCAATGGCTTCATTGAGGCAGTTCATGGAATTAGCCGTAAACATGCCAGAACAGGATCCGCAGGTGGGGCAAGCATTCTTCTCAATTTGAGCTAGCTGGGCATCAGAGACCGATTCATCCACAGCCATTGCCATAGCATCCACCAGATCCAGGCGGTGCTCAACGACACCCTCAATACCTTCACCAGATTCCATAGGTCCGCCGGATACGAAGATAGTAGGAATGTTCAATCGCATAGCCGCCAGCAACATACCGGGGGTAATTTTGTCGCAGTTAGAGATACACACCAGAGCATCAGCCCGGTGAGCGTTGACCATATACTCCACTGAATCTGCAATGAGGTCACGAGAAGGCAGGGAATAGAGCATTCCATCATGCCCCATTGCGATGCCATCATCGACCGCAATCGTATTGAATTCCTTAGCTACACCGCCGGCGTCTGCAATCGCCTGACTCACCAGCTGACCCATATCTTTCAAGTGGACATGGCCGGGCACAAATTGAGTGAACGAGTTAGCCACAGCGATAATCGGCTTACCAAAATCGTCGTCCCCCATACCTGTGGCCCGCCACAGCGCACGAGCTCCTGCCATATTTCGACCGTGAGTAGATGTGCGTGAACGCAGTTCAGGCATGAGTTCCTCCTAGTAGGCGACTTTTCAAGTCAGTTTACGCTTTTGTGCCGAGCGTCCCCATATTCAGGTGAGCGGTTCCACGATATGAACAGATTTCCACACTGTCTCACCCTTTTTCTAATTCCTAGAATGTAAATAGACGACGCTCGGGCAGCGCCCGAGCGTCGTCTATTTAGTCTCTAAAGAATCAGAAAAGATTTACTTTTCAGTGTGATTCTGACGGACGCTGCCGCCCTTATTGTCCTTATAGGCAGCAGCTGCAGGACGATCAGCAATGATAGGGCTAATACCTGTGTAACCCTGGCGTTCAGCCGCAATAGCAAGAACGTCCTTACGCACGACGAACCATCCAATCACCAGCAAAGGAATCACGATAATGAGTGAGCCCAAAGTAAAAGTACCTAC
>NZ_LXTU01000071.1:0-41245 GCF_001683935.1 Rothia sp. ND6WE1A
ACCAGGCAGACCTCCGCCCGTATTTTGGAGCAGTCCCACCTGATTGCCCAGGCAGTCAAAGATAACCGCACCGCCGTTTTAGGCATGTTCTATCATCTGGCAGAGGGTGAAGTTGAGATTGTCTTCGCCTCGGAAAACCTGGCAGATCAGGTCTAAATTCTGAGAAATTTGATGGGTATTCATAGAGTATCCAAGCTGTCGACCGACGCAGCATCGGCAAGCAATCCCTCTTGCCTGCTTCGCTAGCGCTCAGAAAGGCAATTCACGCCAGACCCAGCCAGCTTGCCTCCTGCTGCGTCGGTCTCCAGCGCTACCTTGTGCATCAGCATCTTCGCTCCTCATATTTCGCAAAGTTGCAGCTTTTTCTACCCTCGACCATGTAGGACGAGCCCAAACAGACTAAGGTTAGAACTATGGCAGAAAACACTGAATACCGCATTGAACATGACACCATGGGTGAAGTTCGAGTTCCCAAAGACGCCCTCTACAGCGCACAGACTCAGCGCGCAGTGGAGAACTTCCCTCTCTCCGGTCAGACCCTCGAATCAGCGCATATCAAGGCGCTCGCCCTGATCAAGAAAGCTGCAGCAACCGCTAACGAAGAACTGAACGTGCTCGACGCTGAGCGCGCACAAGCAATTCGTGATGCCGCTGATTTGGTAGCGTCCGGTGAGTACGATGAACACTTCCCCATCGACGTCTTCCAGACCGGTTCGGGAACCTCCTCAAATATGAACACCAACGAGGTCCTCGCCAACCTGGCGAATAAAGCACTAGAAGGCAAGGACGTCTCGGTTCACCCTAACGACCACGTCAACGCTTCGCAGTCCTCTAACGACGTTTTCCCCACCTCAGTACACGTGGCAGCAACATCGGCGCTCATCAATGACTTGAAACCCGCCTTGGAATACCTCGCTGAGTCTTTGGAACGTAAAGCTGAGGAGTTCAATGACGTCGTCAAGTCGGGTCGTACCCACCTCATGGACGCAACCCCTGTAACTCTGGGTCAGGAGTTCTCCGGTTACGCAGCTCAGGTTCGCTATGGCATCGAGCGTATTGAGGCGTCTTTGCCCCGTGTAGCTGAAGTTCCCCTGGGCGGAACTGCTGTGGGCACCGGCATCAATACCCCCGATGGTTTCTCTGCTCGCGTGATTGAACTTCTCGCTGAAGAAACCGGTCTGCCCCTGACCGAAGCACGCAACCATTTTGAGGCTCAGGCAAACCGTGACGGTCTGATTGAAGCATCGGGTCAGTTGCGCAACATCGCCTACTCCTTCATGAAGATTAACAACGACCTTCGCTGGATGGGTTCTGGTCCAAACACTGGCCTGGGTGAGCTGCACATTCCTGATTTGCAACCTGGCTCATCTATCATGCCCGGTAAGGTCAACCCAGTGATTTGTGAGGCATCCATCATGGTTGCTGCGCAGGTCATCGGTAACGACACCACTATTGCGCTTTCCTCCACCAACGGTGCGTTTGAGCTCAACGTGGGTATTCCCGTCATGGCAGCTAACCTCCTGCAGTCAATTCGCTTGCTCACCAACACCTCCCGCGTGATGGCAGACAAGATGATTGACGGTTTGGAAGCTAACGTAGAGCGTGCCCGTTTCTTGGCTGAAGCTTCGCCGTCCACCGTAACTCCCATGAATAAGCTCATCGGTTACGAAGCCGCAGCAAAGATTGCTAAGTACTCGGTAGCGCACAAGGTCACTGTTCGTGAAGCTGTGATTGCGCTTGGTTATGTTGAACGTGGTGAAGTCACCGAAACTCAGCTCGATGAGGCGCTGGACGTCACCAAGATGCTCGGTAACTACTAAGCCTTCCATGACATTCCGGAGGTAAATCCCCGCCCTTGCTCTCAAGGGCGGGGATTTCTTTATATGACACAAAACTCTGTGATACCAACGATAAGCACCAGCGTTTCGAATCACAGTAGGCTTACTATAGGAATATTTCAGCAATCTAATCTGCTAAAGATAGAAGAAAGACAACGAAAGGGACACTTCAGTGAAACTTGCAGAACAAATAATCCAGCAGCTCATTGATGCCGGCGTCAAGCGTATTTACGGCGTCGTGGGTGATTCACTTAACCCAATTGTGGACGCCGTCCGCGAATCCGGCGGTTCCGCAAAGGGCGGTATCGACTGGGTACACGTTCGCCACGAAGAAGTTGCAGCTTTCGCAGCGAGCGCGGAAGCTCAGGTCACCGGTGAATTGGCAGTATGTGCTGGTTCCTGCGGTCCTGGCAATATGCACCTGATTAACGGGCTCTACGACGCACATCGTTCGCAAGCTCCTGTTCTGGCTATCGCCTCGCATATTCCTTCTGCTCAGATTGGCACCAGCTACTTCCAGGAGACCCACCCCGATCGCCTGTTCGCTGAGTGTTCCTCGTATTCAGAGATGGCGATTAATCCCGCACAGACCCTGCGCATCATGAATTCGGCTATGCGCCACGCCATCGGAAACCGCGGCGTCGCCGTCGTTTCGATTCCCGGTGATATCGCTGCGGAAGAGGCAGTGGAGAACGTTCCCGAGTGGGGAGATTTGCGCCGCGGCGCCATCGTTCCTGATCAGCAGACCATCCAGGAAATTGCCGATCGCATTAACAAGGCGGACAAGGTAGCTATCTTCGCTGGTGCCGGTGTGGAGGGTGCTCACAGCGAGTTGGTTGCCCTGGCAGATAAGGCTGCGGCTCCTGTGGGTCACTCCATGCGCGGCAAAATGTTTGTTCAGTACGACAACCCCTTCGACGTCGGCATGACCGGTCTGCTCGGTTACGGTGAAGCTGCAGAGGGCATGAAGGAAGCCGATCTGATGATTCTCATCGGCACCGACTTCCCCTACGATCAGTTCCTCCCCGATACCGACACCATCCAGATTGACCGCAACGCCGCCGTCATGGGCCGCCGCACCAACGTGGGTTTGATGGTCGAAGGGGACGCCGGGGCCACCTTGCGCGCCGTCCTGCCGCTGGTCAAGTACAAGAAGAACCGTAAGTTCCTCAAGAGCCTGCTCAAGAAGAACGAAGCCATCATGACCAAGGTCGTAGGAGCTTACGCTGAGAAGCCTTCCCGCAAGGGTCCTATTCACCCCGAATACGCTATGGCTATTTTGGACGAAGTTGCATCTGAAGACGCCATCTTCACTGCAGATACTGGCATGTGCAATGTGTGGACCGCTCGCTATGTCACCCCTAACGGCAAACGTCTTTTGCTCGGTTCGTTCCTCCACGGATCGATGGCGAATGCGATGCCCATGGCAATTGGTGCCCAGGTTTCCCAGCCCAACCGCCAGGTAATTTCAGTATCGGGCGACGGTGGACTCTCCATGCTGCTGGGCGATTTGCTCACTGCTAAGATGTACAACCTGCCCCTCACCGTGGTTGCGTTCAATAACTCAACTCTGGGTATGGTCAAACTCGAGCAGCTGGTGCAGGGCTTTGAAGATTATGGTGTGGATGTTCCTGCAACTAACTACGCGGACATCGCAGAAGCTATGGGCTTCCAGGCAATTCGAGTAACCCGCGCTAAGGATCTGAAGGCAGCCTACGAGAAGGCTCTTGCCCACAATGGTCCTTCGTTGGTCGAGGTTATTACCGACCCCAACGCTCTATCAATGCCTCCTGAGGTTGAAGCTAGCCAGATTGTTGGATTCGCGACGTCGCTGTCGAAAATTGCGCTGAACCGTGGCGCTGGTGAAGCTGTGGCTATGGCACGGTCGAACCTGCGCAACGCGCGTGCTTGGCGTCAGTTCTAACCTTCTAAAAATCGATTGACCGCCGTAGCGTGTTTTGACCATGAATACCTGGTCAAAACACGCTACGGCGGTCAAAACTTTTAACCTACAGCCCGAATGCTCCCCCGCTGACCAAAATCGCAATACCTAGCACAATCAGCACCAGCGGAAAGAGAAAACGCTCCCCTTTTTCAAGCAGTTCATCGATGCCTGGGCGGGTCGCTACAAATTTGGCGAGATAGACAAGTGCCACGGTCATCAGCAGGAAGAGCAACGAATACACCAGCACGCCCTGATAGCCCACGCTTAAAAAGACAGGCACATAGACGCCGATATTGTCTCCACCGTTTGCAAAAGTTACGGTTGCCACGGTTGCTATAGAGACGCCTCGGGAGCTATCAAGCTCATCGTCGTCCTCGCCACGAAATGCATCCCAAGCCGCTTTGAGCCCGAGAACCAGCGGGATTAAACCAAAATATGGGATAGCTTGTGGGGGCAAGAAAGTGTTCGCACCCCAGGCAGTCAGAATAGCCACGGCAAGGATACCCACGAACCCCACCATCTGACCGAGCATAATGCACGCGGTCGTTCTAGACTTTCCGGCTCCTCGGGCAAAAAAGAGCGAAAGGATAATGACGTCGTCGATGTTCGTGACGACAAATAACCCCATGGCTTGAATTATGTGAGTGAGCACTAGAAACCCCTTCTAAAATTGCTGTACAACTGATGTGTATTTTCTAGACCGATTCAAATCCGAAACGCGCGCCGTTGCGCCAATCTAGCGCAGCGTCGATGCGGTCAATCATGCGTTCCCCGCACAGATCGTTAATTTCCTCGCGGGTTGCCCAGTGAACCTCTGAGGATTCTTCATCGTTGACTTTCGCTTCACCCGCAACATATCTGCAAAAGAAAGTATGGTCTAAGAACTGACATTTGTCCCCATTAGAAAATTGCTGGGGTGGATCTGCTTTGAGCTGGGCAAATGCCACTACCTCGATGCTTACATTGGCTTCTTCTTGGGCTTCGCGGACGACGGTGAGCGCCGGATTCTCCCCCGGGTCCACGATGCCGGTAATCGGCGTCCAGCGCCCGTTATCTGACCGTTTAACCAGCAGAATTTTGCCGTCTGATTCGCGTTGAATGACTGCGGTAGCTCCAGAGAGCCACAGCATCTCATGACCAATTTTTGCTCTTAAGCTGGTAATAAATTCTGGTGTTGGCATGAAGGACTCCTCCAGTTTAGGCGGGTATAAAAAGGGCGAAGGTGGCGCCGATGAGCATGAAAGGGCCAAACGGGATATGGGTTTTTGCACGTGCTTTGCGGGTCACCACCAGCGCAACGCTCACCAAACCTCCCAGTACAAAAGCAATGAGAGTTGCCCAAATAATATTGAGAGGAGCAACAAAACCGCATATCAAACCGATAATGCCGGCAAGTTTAACGTCGCCTAGACCCAGTGCGTTGCGGGAAGCTTTGCGTAGAATCCAGTAAGACCCCATCAGAAAGACAGCACTATAGGTGCTCTGGCGGGCGTGCCAAAAATCATCGCTCAGTATGAAAATCAGAAAAATCGGTATGCCCACCCAGAGATACAGTGGAAGAACGATTCGATCCGGTAAGCGGTGCTCGCGGATATCAATGACACTTAAGCGCACTCCCTGAAACAGAAAAACAACCAGCGCGAACACCAGCAAAGCGCCTTGAACGCCGGCTACTACATGCCCTGCACTAGCCTGCGCAAAATAATGGTTTAGGTAAACCTGCATGAAAAAGTATCAGCTTATGAGCCGTAGCGGCGCTGGCGGTTGGAGAAATCTCTGAGAGCCCGCAAGAAATCGACGCGACGGAAATCAGGCCACAGAGCTTCGCAGAAGTAAAACTCAGAATAGGCGGATTGCCATGTCAGAAAGCCAGAGAGCCGTTGCTCACCCGAGGTGCGAATCAATAAATCAGGGTCAGGCATACCCTTGGTGTAAAGGTGGCGGCTAATATCTTCGATATCAAGACCAGCGGCTACCTCTTGCATCGAACGCCCCGCGGCCGCCTCTTCTTTGAGGAGTTCACGAACGGCGTCCACAATCTCCTGCCGCCCGCCGTACCCCACGGCGATATTCACTTGAAGGTCAGAGATTTCCTCGGTTTGCTCCCCAGCTGCGTCAAATGCTTGGCACAGCGACGCCGGCAAAGAGGTCAGTTGCCCCACCGGCCGAATTTTGCCTACTTTACTCTCAGCGAGGTAACCCACCAGGTTCTCGATGACGTCCAGCAAATCTGCCAGTTCGGCAGGGCTCCGCTTGAGGTTTTCAGTAGAAAGCATGTAGAGAGTCACCATCGGAATGCCCAATTCCCTGCACCATGACAGAAAATCGACCACGTTCTTAGCACCCGCCTCATGCCCGTGTTTGGTGCTCTCCCCCAGTTGCGCTGCCCAGCGGCGGTTGCCGTCCATCAGCACACCAATATGTTGGGGAAGTTTGTCTGCAGGAATTGCACCAGCCAGTGAGCGCTCGTACACGTTATACAGTGGCTGAGATAGCTTCACGGATCTGGCTCCTTAGGCATCAATGGACGTATTGCGGTACCAACACACGGTTGGGCAACACTTTTTATCGTACCGCAGTCTCTCCGCGGTCGCGGTGATGCGCGGAGGCAGTAGAGTCTTTCCCGCAATAGAGGGATAATAGGTGCAACGATTGGTCAAAGAGATGTGAGGTTCTGATGTCAACTGTTGCGTCTTCAAAGAATAAGAAATCTCGCAGGAAAGTTCCTGCACCCATCGTCATCAACGGTGTTGAGTTGAAACCGCTGATGCGCGGATGGCTTCACGCGGGGTTCGCCCCGTTCGTTTTTGTGGCGGGCATCGTCCTGATTGCGCTCTCCGGCGGCGGACGTTTGGGGCTGGGGTGCGCGATTTTTGCACTAACCGGCGTCATGCTTTTTGGTTTTTCTGGAATGTATCACCGCGCTTATTGGCCCGAGCGTCTGCGCTTGTTCTTCAAACGGCTCGACCATGCAAACATTGCCCTCGTTATAGCTGGCACCTACACGCCTCTTGCTATGGCTCTTCTGAGCGATGCACAGCAGACCACGTTGCTCTGGATTATTTGGGCATGCGCGCTGTCGGTGGTTCTGTTTAGGGTTCTATGGACGCACGCGCCGCGCTGGCTCTATACCCCAATTTATGTGGTGATGGGGTTGATGGCGGTGTTCTACCTCGGCGACTTCTGGCAGGTATCTCCCCCGGCGACCGTCCTAGTGGCGGTAGGTGGAGCCATCTATATCTTGGGCGCGGTGTTTTACGCTCTCAAACGCCCCCACCTGTCCCCGCGTTATTTCGGCTTTCACGAGCTATTTCATGTGTGCACCATTATCGGTTTCACGCTGCACTATATAGCAGTTGTCTTCGCGATTTCTTCCTGAATCCCTGGGCGCAGGCATAGTATTGGGGCGGCTCATAAGGAAAAGAAACAACTCCAGCCCGGCTCAGCAGTTATAAGCAATCACCTCATGCAGTGCAAAGAAAAGGGGCTTCCCATCGGGAGCCCCTTATGTTTACAAATGGAAATTTTCTCGTGTCTCAGATTTCAACGCCAGATTCTTCAGATCATCAGCTGTGGTGACCGAGACCGACCCCTCTTGCTCTTGGAGGGCGCGAGCGCGCTCTTCTGCCTCACGCGCCATCGCGTACTCGTTGCGGTAGCGTAGACGGCGCGCACGTCGAGTCATATCCAACATCAGCAAAATAATCCCGATACCCAGAATCAACGTGATAATAAATCCCATGATTCCAGGGGAACCGGTCGGCGAGCCGTCCTGGTTATACTGCTGTTGCGTGGCATCGGCTGCAACAATTACTGTGCTAGCTAGAAGAGGGTAAATCACGTTTCTTGTATCCCATCAGTGACGGCGCGGGCGCTACAGCACCCTTATTCAGCCTTATTTTACGCGTTTATTCAGATTATTTGGAGTCTGACCGCTAGTTCGAGAAATCGATACCATCGGCGAAGTCAAATTCTGGTAGTTCTGTTTTGACGCGCGAATCAATGAGTACGTAATCTTCCCAGGGCCAGATGTCGCGCTGCTGTTCGGGGCTGACGGCGAAGAAAAGATCTCCGGGAGCTACCTGCGAAGCGTGGGCGAGCAGGGCTTGGTCGCGCCGGGTGAAGTACTCGACAGCTGGAATTTTCGTGGTGGTTTGGTGGCGGGAAACCGGCGGAATCTTCCCCTCTTCAGCCTCCTGGCGCATCGCAATCCACTGGGCATAGGGGCTGTCTAGTCCCTGCTCCAGCAGAAATTCATGGAAAGCAAGAATACGCTGAGGGTTAAAGGCAAGGTCATAGTAAAGCTTGGCAGGCGCCCAAGGCTTGCCCTCGTTGGGGTATGCAGAAGCGTCACCTGCTTTTTCATATGCTTCTACCGCAACTTTATGACTCATAATGTGGTCGGGGTGGGGGTAGCCGCCGTTTTCGTCGTAGCTGAGAATAACGTGGGGCTTGAAATCCCGGACAAGACGAATCAGTGGCGCTGCGGCGTGTTCCAGCGACAGCGTGGCAAAGCTACCCCAGGGCAGCGGGGGAAGCGGATCGCACTCAGGTAGTCCTGAATCTACAAACCCAATCCAGCGGTGTTCGATGCCCAAAACTTTGGCAGCCTCTGCCATTTCCTGCCGACGCAAGCTCGGCAGGTCACGGAAAGCTGCGGGGTTCTCTTTTACCGCTTCGTTGAGAACGTCGCCGCGTTCGCCACCGGTCATGGTTGCAACCATGACGCGCGCGCCACGCTCAGCGTAGGCGGCCATAGTGGCAGCGCCTTTGGAGGATTCGTCGTCGGGGTGTGCGTGTACAGCAAGAATACGCAAGCCCGAGTAATCGTCCGCCAGAGGCTTGAGCTCAGAGAGCAACGATGTATTCGGTTCTTCTGCGGTATTCAATGAATTATTTGTAACGCTCACCAAGGAAACTCCATGATTTCTTCGATATGGTAGAAAGAGGTATGTGGGCGCATCTTTAAAAGCGCCATAGTTAGTCTAGCTAATAGACCTGAAAATATACCGATGGATATTACCCAGTGTGAATGGAGATTGAGCATGTCTAGCTCCTTGGACTCCCGCTATGGAACAGCGAATCGGCGTCAAAAGCTACCGCGCTCATTCTGGATTTCACTGGCTGTGATTGTCTCTGTGATTGGTATTGCATTTGTGGGTTGGGTTCAACTGCATCAGGCGTCATCCAGCCCAGATTTTAGGGACATCAGCCACAATCTCAAGAGCGACGACGAAGTCACGCTGACCTTCGAGGTGGTCAAAGACCCCGAATCTACGGCAATCTGCGCGCTGAAAGCACTGAATGAAGCCAGCGCGCCGGTGGGATGGACCGAAGTCACTATCGGCCCCAATTCGCCGGAGATGGGTGACTCTACCGTCCGCCAGCAAACCTCAACGGTGCGAGTTCTTTCCACTGCCACTACGGTCACAGTCGACCGCTGCTGGAACGCCGGCTAAAGACGCTGCCTCCCCCAGCTCGTCATATATCGCTTGAGACTAATACCACTGCGAATATTAGCCAAACACACTAAGTGCACGTAGAATAGGGCACATTCGAACGGGGCTGGTTGCCAGCCCCGCTTATTATGTAACTACAGATTCCCGTCTGTATGGAAGGAGAACATCATGGCTGAAGAAACTGAAGGCGCTTGGATGACCCAGGATGCATACGATCGTCTCCAGGAGGAGCTCGACCGTATCTCTGGTCCTTACCGCCAGGAAATCATTGAGCGTATCGCAGCCGCCCGCGATGAGGGCGACCTCAAAGAAAACGGTGGCTACCACGCTGCCCGCGAAGAGCAGTCCAAGAATGAGGGTCGCATCGCGCAGCTCAAGCACCTGCTAGAGACTGCACAGGTAGGCGAGCCTTTGAAAGACGACGGCGTCGTCGAGCCCGGCATGGTCGTTGAAGCTGAAATTGCTGGCAAGACCATGAAGTTCCTCTTGGGCTCCCGCGAAGTAGCGGAAACTCTGGTGGGTGATGAAGACCTGCAGGTTTTCTCTGAGAAGTCACCGATGGGTTCTGCAATCAACGGGCATAAGGTAGGCGACAAGGTCTCCTACGAAGCTCCCAATGGTAAGACCATGGAAGTTCTTATTAAGACCGCTAAGCCTTTCTCTGCATAGGGCATAGACAGCCCTCAAAGCGCGCTGAACACATAAAGCCCGGCTGAGTTCTCACTCAGCCGGGCTTTACTAATCCCTCAGAATTTCTTAATACACCACGATAGGCTGGTAACCTGCATCGGTTAATGCTGAGAGAACTTCTTCGCAGTGCTCATTTCCTTTGGTTTCCATATCAATGGTGATAGAGACATCACCCATGGATAGCGCACCGCCCACGCGGGTATGGTCGACGCCGGTGACGTTGGCGTCCAGCGAGGAGATAATGGAGGAAATGGTGGTCAACTCACCCGGTCGGTCGTGCAGCATCATTTTGATGGTGAGATAGCGGCCAGCGGCCGAAAGACCTCGCTGAATAACTTTGAGCATCAACATGGGGTCAATATTTCCGCCCGACAGCAGGCAGACGGTAGTGCCCAGATTCCCGTATTTTTTCTCGATTGCACGATCCATGATTGCTGCCACCGGCACTGATCCGGCTGGTTCAACCACCAGTTTGTTGCGCTCCATCAAGAAAATCAGTGCACGCGCAATATCGTCTTCAGAAACCGTATGGACGTCGTCCACCAGCTCTTTGATGATGTCAAAAGGCATTTGACCCGGTCGACCTACGGCAATGCCGTCTGCGATGGTGGAGACTTTTTTCAGCGGCACTAAAGCGTCGGCAGCCAGCGACGGCGGGTAAGCGGCGGCATGTTCTGCCTGCACGCCGATGATTCGGATTTTTCGCCCCAATTTTTCTTCGAGCGCTCGAACCGTGACTGAAATGCCTGCCAGAAGTCCGCCACCGCCGACTCCAACAATAATGGTTTCGACGTCGGGGACCTGTTCAATAATTTCCAGGCCGATCGTCCCCTGACCAGCGATAATATCCGCATTATCGAAGGGATGTACGAAGACGGCGCCGGTTTCCTCGGCATACCGCTTTGCTTCTGCGAGCGCCTCATCGACCGTAGCGCCGTGCAGAATAACCTCAGCGCCGCGGGACTTCGTAGCTGCGATCTTGGGCAGAGCCGCGCCCAACGGCATGTAAATACGTGCCTTAATGCCAAGTTGTTCAGCAGCTAGAGCAACACCTTGTGCGTGGTTACCTGCCGAAGCGGCAACCACACCGTGAGCTTTTTGCTCGGCGGAGAGCCTAGCCATACGAACGTATGCTCCGCGCACTTTGAAGGAACCCGACCGTTGCAGATTCTCACATTTGAGGTAAACCTCGGAGCCCAACGCGTTTGTGAGGGCCCTCGAGTGTTCCACCGGCGTCAGCTCAATCACCGATTCAAGAAGTTCGGCAGCCTGTTGAACGTCATCGAGAGTTACCGGTAATTCAAGTGCAGAATACGCCACGGTGGGTTCCTTCATCTGGTGGATACATATCTTCAACGTGAACTAAGCATAGTACCCAGTCACCCTGCAGAAGGGATTAGATTCCAATGGATGAAACGTCTTTATCGTGGCCGTCTTTTCTCAAAGCTTCTAGACGTTCTCTGACCATCTGGGCAATGTCTTTCTTCTTCTGGCGTTCAATTTCGTGTTCAAAGAGGAAAGGTTCGGAGCGAATCGAAGAGTCATCTTCCCATTCCCGATGAGCGAGGTAGCGAATCACGGTGTTGATGACAGCCAAGATAGGTACGGCGAACAGAGCACCGGCAATACCAAAGAGCAAGGATCCACCAGCTACACCCAAGAACACAGCAAGCGGGTGAAGCGAAACAGCTTTACCCATGACCAGCGGCTGAAGGATGTGCCCCTCAATCTGCTGAACGATAATCACCATCAGCAGCATGAGCAAAGCATTCACCAGACCGTTTGCTACCAGGGCAAGCAATACTGCTACCGCACCGGTCACAACAGCACCCACCATAGGAATAAATGAGCCGATAAAGACTAAGACGGCAACGGGTAGTGCAAAAGGAACGCCCAAGAAGAATGCAGAAAGTCCGATACCTACGGCGTCGATAAAAGCAACCAGAACCTGCATGTGTACGTAGCTCACAAGCGACTTCCACCCACGGCGTCCTGCACCATTGAGGGGACGGCGAGCTGCTTTAGGGAATAGACCGACGAGGAAGAGCCAGATCCGCTCGCCCTCCATCAAGAAGAAGATCAGGGCAAAGAGGCAGATAATCAAGCCGGTACCGAAATCAGCAGCGGTAGATCCTACTGAAGCCACACCCGATAGAACGGTAGAAGAATTCTCTTTCAACCAGTTCGCAAACTGCGAGATATAGCTGTCAATCTGTTCTGCACCAAAGTTAAACGGTAGGTTCTGCAAGGACGCCATGAGCTGGTTATATCCTTCTACCACCTGAGTAGACAGAGAGGAAAAACCGCTGGTCAGTTGCTGTCCGACCAAGGTCAGCAGAAGAATGACACCGATAATCAGCCCGAGCTCGGCGATAGCGGTGGCAAGACCTGCACGGATTTTATGGCGTCGCAAAAAATACACGACGGGAACAATGAGAGCAGCTAGCAAAACCGCTACTGCCAAAGATATTACAATCAGGCTCACCTTAGAGAGAGCAGTAAAAATGGCATAACCGGCAATTCCCACGACAATCAGACGCCAAGCCCATTCTGCTGCGGTGGATAGCGCAAAAGGAATGTAGGCGCCGGCTGTACGAGCGCTACTTCCACCTCGTATATCCCGACTATCAAGCTCTAGATTTTCATTCATATTCATATTCATTTCATCGATGGAGAGGGCAGATATGCTGAATCAATTTACTCAATAAAGAAACCCCCTTATTCATCTATAGTAGGGGATGGAATATCTCTGCAATATGAGAAAGACGCACACATCATTATGATGTGCGCGTCTTCTCTAGAGCTTTAAGGACTCTTCGGATTAGTCATCAGCTAATGAGCGGGCGTAATAGATTACGCGCAGAATTTCGATGTAGAGCCAGACCAAAGTGACGACCAGTCCGAATGCTAGGCGCCATGATTCGCGCTCTGGAGCACCGTATTGTACAGCTTCGTTTACGTTGGTGAAGTCCAGGACCAGCGAGTAAGCGCCCATCAGGATAGCTAACAGACCAACAATAAGACCCAGCGGAATTCCAAAGAGCTCGGAATCGCGCATATTTGTTTGGAAGAAAATTGCAGAGCCCAAGTTAATCATGCAGAACACGAAGTATGCAATCATCGCGCCCAAGAACACCTTGGTGACCTTGGATGATGCGCGTACCTTACCCGAGCGGAAAAGCGCCAGCATGGTAGCAAAAACGATGAGGGTACCTAGAACAGCTTGCCCCACAATGCCGGGGTATACGGACTCGAAGAAGACCGAAATACCGCCCAGCGCCATACCTTCGAGAAGGGAGTAACCCATCACCAAAGCGGGCGAAACCTTTTTCTTAAAGGAGTTCACCAGACCAAGAATGAGACCACCGAAAACACCTACGAACATCAAAATGGGCATAAACCAACCCAGGGCAGCGCCCACGATGACCAAGCCGAGGTTCAAACCGGTCTTGACGATGACGTCGTTAATCGTCAACCGATTGGTGTCAGCAGGTCCTGCCGAAGGAGCTCGATACATCGAGTTCAAATCCTCAGCAGTGGGCTGAGCATATTGACCCTGAGCATACTGGTTCTGACCGTACTGGGGTTGTGCGTAGCCGGTACCGTAGCCGTGAGGTTGTGCAGAATAATTTTGTCCAGCAGTAGCGCTATCGGCGCCGAAGCGACCAAAGCGCGAATCTTGCTTCTGCGAATTAGTCATGGATTGAATAAGGGGATTGCCAGCCAAGGCTTTCAGTACTCCTCTATAGTTTCAGTGATTTTATGAAATGTTATCCCAAATGTACCTACAAATCGAGAGGGTTTACCTGCTGGTGAACAATTCCCAGCCAGTGTTCACTTTCAATAATTACTGCTGGGCGCTCTCTAATTGGTCGAGCTTGACCTCGATATATTTCAGTACCGCGCCGTCCTCGTTCGTGCCAATAACGGTGTCGGCAACAGCCTTTACATGGGGGGCAGCGTTTTCTACGGCGATCCCCTCCCCTACATACTGCAACATCTCAAGGTCATTGGAATTATCGCCAAAGGCAATCATTTCTTCGGGTTTAATGCCCAGCTCCTGCCCCACCCATTTGAGAGCAGAACCCTTATTCACGCCACGTGAGACCAAATCTATCGCGCCGAAACCGCTGGCTACAGGAACAACGTTAGAGGGCAACAGATCCACCAGTTGCTTCAAGATGTTCTCAATATCCCGCCGGTGAGTTTGCAACGCGAACTTAACCACCGATGCATCTCCCATCTCATCCAAGCTCTCAATCACCTGAGTGTCAGGATAGAAACGATTGATAAAGCTGATGTAGTCCAATTCTCGGGGTACTTCGGCACCTAAGAACTCCATGTGTTCACGCACAATGCGGGTGATGGGTTCTGCGCGGTCACGAATCAGAAAAGCTCCCTCATGGGCGGAAATGATAAAACCGAGATCGGGAAACTGGTCCAAAACTTTAACCACAGCAGCAACTGTCTCGGGGGAAAAAGCAGAAATGAGGATATCTCTATCTTCTCGCGCTATGTAGCCTCCGTTTTCAGCCACATAGAGGATGTTTCTGCCCAAAAAGTCTTGCATGTACTGCAATAGCTTGGGAAACTGGTTACCGCTAGCCACCACGAACTTAACGTCGAGTTTTTCCATGCGCGTTAGTAACCGGCCAAAATATTCATGGTCGAATGTCTTCTCGGCATCGGTGAGTAGCGTTCCGTCCATATCGGTGGCAATAAGTTTGAGCGTCAAGGTTTCTCCCAACCTGAGTAGTGTCTGAGCTTACATCCAAACCTACCTTGAAAGCTCATCAATATGCACGGTTTAAACAAATATCAACTTGCTTTCAACACATTTATGGATTTCAATATCTCTTTTGAGGGCTCAATAAGGCTAGGCTGAGTAATATCACACGCATATATAGAGGATTTCTCATGAGTTATGAGCCGAGCGCATCATCTCCAGCGCCAACTTCGGACAGGCTTTTCTTCAAGTACATTATGGAGAATGGCCCTAGTTCTCGTGCAAAAATAGCAGCTGAGCACAATCTTTCCCGCCCCACTGCCTCTGAGGCTGCTTCGCGTCTGTTGGAGCGCGGCTACATCAAGGCGTTGGCAAAGGATGCCGGAGCCTCTGGCAAGCGCGGTAGAGTACCAGGACTCTACGACCTTTCAGAGTCCTTGGGATGTCTCCTCACCGTTATTGCCGAGATTGATCGCTTGAGTGCCGCTCTCTACAATCTTCGCGGTGAGCAACTTTCCGAAGCATCAGTATCTACCTACTGGGAAAGTAGTGAGGTCATCCAGCATGCTTTGGAAACCCTGATTGATGAGCTGGTCAAAGACATTTCCCTTCCGGTACTTGCCGCGACTGTGGCAGTGGTCTCCCCTGTCAATCCCAATACCCAGCAGTTGGGGAATATCCCCGACATGGGGCACCACGATCAACCTCTAGATTTCTATAGTTACCTCACCGAACGTTTCAATTGCCCTGTTATGGTTGACGACCGCATCAACTGGGTTTTACTGAATGAAACTCGTGAAGGTATTGCCCAACACGTCCCCGTAGTGCTGGGTATTCATCTGAACGAAGGAATCTCTGCAGCTCTTGCCATCAACGGTCGCCTCTATCGAGGAGCATCGGGGCGCAACGGCCTCATCCACTTAGTTACTGCAGAAAACAAGAGTTTGCGGCAGCGCCTGCAACATCTCGGAGTGGTCGATGAGCACAGCTTTATCCGAGACGACGGCGGCTACCTCAATTTCGAGAAAACCGCTGAACTCATTGTGGCTGATCCGGAATCCGAAAGTTCCCAGCTCTACCTCATGAGCCTTGCAGAGAGCATCGTCAACGCAGCAATTATTACAGACCCCTCGGCGCTTCTATTGACCGGCCCCGCCGTCGAAAATAAGGCGTTCTTGAGCCTGCTCACCGAGCTCATCAGCGAAAAATACCCCTGGCACGATCTCAACATCATTGTCAGTGAGGACGGTGCGCGCGCTATCCGTGATGGTGTTCGTGAAGGCTCTCATCTGCTCGCGATGGTACGTTTGGGGCTTGCTAATCCCCATGAACTGGGATTGCTTTATCCCCATCGACCCATCAACTTTAGAATCAGCGCTCCAGCAAATGAGTACAAGTAGAGACTAATCTCTCTCCTAATACCTGTTTCATATGCAAAAGCGCACCGGCTCATGAGAGCCGGTGCGCTTTTTATCTCTGCCTCTGCTGCAGGCTGAAATCATGGTGCTCCCACTGGGACTCGAACCCAGAACACAAGGATTTTAAGTCCTCTGCCTCTGCCAATTGGGCTATGGGAGCTGAGCTGTGCCTACCGCCAAAACGGTAGGC
This sequence comes from Rothia sp. ND6WE1A, assembly GCF_001683935.1. Taxonomy (NCBI): domain Bacteria; kingdom Bacillati; phylum Actinomycetota; class Actinomycetes; order Micrococcales; family Micrococcaceae; genus Rothia; species Rothia sp. ND6WE1A. Next base: position 16,267 of record NZ_LXTU01000071.1, read on the forward strand.
ACAGAAAACTATCTAGTTATTTATACCAGAAAATTCGGAATACGTTATATTCCGCCGTAAGAAGGCGTCTCGATTAGAGACGTGCCTTTGACTTTTCAGGAGCGGTACCGGTAGCAGTTTGGAATGCGTGGCGGGGTGAACGCTGGTGACGAATCGAAGTGGTGTCGCGACCGAAGATCTGGTTCATAGCCCAGCCAGCAACCACGCGAGCGGTACGCTCGGTGGTGGGGATAGCCATGCCGTGGTAACCGCGGTGCATCAACCATGCAAGAGGACCGCTGATGCTCTTGCCCTTGATGTTTGCAACGCCCTTCCAGGAGCCCAGACCTGCTACTGCACCCATGTTCTCGTGGTAGTAGTCGGTCAAGGACTCGCCGCGGCGAGCTGCCAAGAGGTTTTCAGCAAGCTTAACTGCCTGACGTGAGGCGTGCTGCGCGTTAGGTACGCAGAAGCCGCCAACGCCGCCACCGGAGAGGTCAGGAACAGCAGCGTTATCGCCAGCTGCCCATGCGCCTTCGATAACACCGTTATCGCCGGTAACACGCAAATCTGCGCCTACGCGAACGCGACCGCGCTCGTCGATGGGGAAATCAGTGTCTTTGAGCATGGGTGAAGCGGCAACGCCTGCAGTCCAAATCAAAGTATCGGTGTCGAGTTCACCGGCAGGGGACTTATCACCCATGTTGATGAGCGCCAAGTGGCCATCAGTTGCGTCTGCAAGAGAGGTATTCAACAGAACCTCGATGCCGCGGGCACGAAGTTCAGCAACAACCTTCTCTGCACGGTCAGCAGGAACCTCAGGCATAATGCGAGGAGCAGCTTCAACCAATACAAAACGCAAATCTGAAACGCGCAGACGATCGTTACGCTTAACAGCTTCACGGGCCATATCTTCGAGTTCGGCAATGGTTTCAATACCTGCGAAACCGCCACCGACAATAACGAAGGTCAACGCACGACGGCGAGCGTCTTCGTTCTCTTCCAAAGAAGCAACTTCGATACGCTCAAGAACCCAGTTGCGTACAGCAACAGCTTCTTCAACGCTCTTCATGCCAATAGCTACTTCAGCAAGACCGGGGATGGGGAACGCACGAGTTACAGCGCCTGCGCCCAAAACAATCTCGTCATAGGTAATGTCAAAAGCTTCGCCAGCGTCGATAGGCTCAACGGTAGCGGTCTTGGTAGCGTGGTTAATCTTGGTGATACGTCCACCAACGATTTCGGTGTCGCGCAGGTGCTGGCGCAAAGGAACGGTAGCGTTGCGTCCTTCTATGGAACCTGCTGCAACTTCGGGAAGGAAGGGCTGGTAGGTCATGTAGGGGTTAGGCTCAACGATGGTAACAACGCCGCCGGTTTCTTTCACAGCTTTCTGAATCTTCTGTGCCACGGTGAAGCCCACGTAACCGCCGCCTACGATAAGTACGCGAGGACGATCCTGAGCCAATTTGGTGAATGCCATATTATGCTTCTTCCTTGTCTTCTAGGTGGTGCTTTAGACAGCACATACCATAGTCTGCGCCGAAAATATTTACTTTAAAAATAACACCTTTTAGATAGTGGTGTACTCGGGCAGATGAGTACATTTGCTCATAGGCTATCTTGCCATCTTAAAGCAACAAATAACATTTGCACCGCGGAAGAGCGGCACAGATTTAGCTGAAAGATAACCTTACTTCACAACATATTCTTACTTTATGCTTCGTGGCTCGCGATTTTTGCCGCCCTTGAGCCACTGAACCGTTCCTGCAGTGATAATAACTACCCAGAAAGCAAAGCCTCCGAGCACAATAAACGGGAGAATCCCCGAGTCTTCAGCCGGGCGTGAGGGGGTAGGGGCAGCAACGTCGTGCACCTGCTCGCCTTTTTGGTGGACAGGTGTTGGCGTGGCAGAGGCATCGGCAACTTCCTGGTTTTCCGTTTTGCGATGTACAGCAATCCATTCTTTAACAGAACCCAGAGGATTCTGCGATGCATTGTCGGAAACGTCCTCCCCTAGCGCCTTAGAGGGGTTGATAATTCCAAATCCATAGATGGGGTCACGCCCGGGTTCGCCCCCGTCATCGGCAGATTCAATAATGCGCTGAATAATTTGATGGGAAGTCAGGTTCGGGTACTTAGCTTTAATAAGAGCTGCTAACCCGGTCACGAGAGGGGCTGCTCCCGATGTACCAGACCACACCGCGTAGTTATCTCCGGGTATTGCCCCCATCAAGTTTTCACTGGGCGCAGCAACTGAAATGGAAATACCTTGCGAGGAGGAAGACCACGAATCCTTCCTCCGCGCGTCCACACCTCCGACGGTGAGCACACCGGGGATAGTGGCAGGGGCACCCACCTGGGTCACGCCCGAACCCCGGTTGCCCGAAGAAGCTACGATGAGCACTCCTTTTTCTTCGGCATAAGCGAATGCCTCGTCCCATGACTGCGGCCAGGAGGTGTTATTAGACCCCACCGAGAGGTTAATAATATTGGCATGATGATCGACCGCATATTTCACTGCCTGAGGAATCTGCTCGTCGATCGACTTGTGGTTCTCCCCCACCGTTCCAATTTCAAGCGAAATAGGCATGATTTTAGCGTCGGGCGCCACGCCCAACATCCCTGCCGGCTTCCCTGGCCAGGAGGAATCCCCAACAGTTATGCCGTCGTCGTGCCCGTGTCCTGCAATCATTGAGGCCACCAGCGTCCCGTGCTCCGGTTCTACGCCTAGACCTTCGCCGCCGTTGTCGTCACCTTTATCGGAGGCGTCCCACCCTTTTACCATGTTGTTTTTCAAATCTTGATGGGTGGCGTCTACCCCTGTATCAATGACCGCTACCGTGACACCTTCACCGGTGCTTTCTTTCCACGCGTCATCGAAACCATAGTCAGTCAGCCAGTATTCGCGTGCACGAATCGAATCTCCCGGCGGAGTGTCGATAGCTGGAATCGAAGGCAGGTAAGACGGCGGCGCTGAAGGAGTAGGCACAGCAAGCGCTGCACTTGTACCTGACAGACTGAGCGCGCAGGTGAGCCCCGCCGTAGCTAAAAGGGCAGGTAACGTTCGGTGGCTTCGGGGAAATGAATCAAACATGGGGGGGACGCGTCGAGAGGTTAGCGGGTTGAATCTATTTGAGAGAGCACCAGGCCATCTAAAATATCGAATTCGCTGGCGATGGCACCGTCAATTTTTCCCCCGCTGAGCTGCGAGAGGCGTTCAACGATACGTGCCCAGATAAGCGCACCGGTGCCAATAACGTCGATGCGGCCCTCATGCATAAACCCCAGAGCCGCGCGTTGTTCCCTATCCATGGAGTAGAGCGAACGCGCTGCTTTTTCGATTTCTTTAACCGGGAGGTAGGTGGCGTTGATTGCCTGCGAATCATAAGTATCAAGCTTGAGGGCATGGGCGGTCACTGTGGTGACGGTTCCCGCCACGCCAATTAGCCGCTCAGCCGAAGAGAAGTCAATTGTCTCTGCGGCTTCATCAATTGCACGATCGACATCGAGGAGAATTTGCTCCCGCTGTTCCGCCGTCAGAGGCGAGGACGCCGCATAACGTTCGGTAAGCCGCACGCATCCGATGTTCAGCGAACGCGCCGCTACAATCCCCTGTTGGTTTCCCAATACAAATTCGGTAGAACCGCCACCCAAATCGACCACAACGGTGCGCTGATCCGAGTTATTAACCGCAGACGCCGCACCGGCAAACGAAAGAGCTGCCTCTTCTTCTCCGGCAATGACTTTGGGGCGTACTCCCAGTATTTCTTCAATACCCCCGATAAAAATTTGCCGATTCTGGGCGTCGCGAGTGGCGCTAGTTGCGCCAAAGCGCAGACTCTGCACATCATACCGAGCCAGTACTTCCGCGTATTCACGAGCAACAGCAAAAGTACGTTCAAGTGCAGCCTCTGCGAATTTTCCGGTGGCATCCACGCCTTCGCCCAGCCGAACAATCTTCATGATTCGTTCTAAATCGACGAGCTGAGGGCCGTTTTCAGTCTGCTCCACCTCGGCAATGAGTAATCGAATGGAGTTAGTTCCGCAGTCAATGGCACCGATACGCACCGTAGTACCTCTTTCGTTGTCAGCCGGTAGTTTTTAGCCCTCAAATGATTCGCGCCAGGCGGGATCACAAGCGCATTGCTCGGGTGTCCAATACTCAGCAATCAAATCAAGGGTTTCATCGCCAAAAGGATTGATGCCGCGACCCACAGAAAGGGTGTGCCCTAATACGGCGTGCAAGCACTTCACGCGGGTGGGCATGCCACCGGCTGAAATACCGTCAATCTCAGGGACTTCTTCGGTTCCAGTCTGGAGGCGAATACGCTCACGCTCGGCAATGTAATTTTCGTGCGCCGCCTGATACTGCTGGGCGATTTCTGGATCCTCTGCAATGCGATCAGTCATCTCATACATCTTGCCCTCTGCCTCAAAGCGGCTAGCTGCCGCTGTAATGACGGGGTGAGCAAGGTAAAACACGGTAGGAAAAGGCGAGCCATTGGAAAGGCGCGGTGCAGTTGCCGCCACCAGCGGATTTCCGCAAACGCAACGGGCGGGGATTTCTGCGACGTCGCGTACCTGCCGACCTAATTCTTGCGATAGTACGTGGATATCCAGTGCACTGGGGGCCAGAGTTTCTGCGGTCACTCCGAATCCACCGGGAGAACCGGTATCCGAGGTAGAGAGGGCTGCCGCAGACGAATTTTCCTGCGAAGTACTAGTGTGTTCGGTGCTCATCATTTCCTTGAAATGTATTCAGCACCTTCCAGTGCTGAGAAATGGGATAAATCGTTAGAAAGTAAAGATTACTACGGGGTAGATGCTGAAGTCGTAGCCGCGGGTGTTGAGGTACTGGTAGTTGAGTCAGCAGAGACAGAAGGCTGATCTGGTGCAGTGGTGGTGCTCGACGACGGATCGACCGTCGTATTCTCGCTCTTCTCGCCGTCTAATGCAGCAGACTGGAACGAATTCCACAGCCCATTAGCCCAGGAGTCCTCGGGCGCAGTTTGTGCTTGAGCCGAGGTGTCGTCTGCAAGACTGGATGTAAAGTCGGTGCCCACCACCAGGTAGGGAGTCTCTCCCTCGCTCACGTAGTAGAGGCGGCTTTTCGCCTGTTGTTTGACGTAATTGTCATCTTTCCACCAGCTCAGCTGAGTCTTCAAATCAGAATTCTCTGCTTGGAGTTGGGAAATATGGTCTTTGACCTGATTAATCTCAGCCTGTTGCCGGAAAAACGTAGAAACCGAGGCGTAAGTGGTCAAAATAATGACGAAGAGAACAACCATCGCGATGAGAAAGCGCCCTGAAAAGGCATGAGCTGCAACAGGAGTGCCGCCTGTGGTATCGACGGGCTTACTTCCGGTACCAAAAAAACTCGCTAACGAGCGTCCGCGTCGCTTCTTCTTCTGAGCCACCGTGGTTGTACCCCTTACTCCGCTTTGATAAGGCACCTCTTGTGAAAAACTAAGGTGCTTCTTGAAATTCTACCCGTTAGAACTGAACCTGCGCTGGATACAGCAGTGCCCTCGACTCAGCTGAGTCGAGGGCACTACCGTTATCTCACGAATCTATCGTGAAAGTTTCGCTTACTTGAAGCGGGGGAATGCAGACTTACCTGCGTAAGTTGCGGCATCGCCCAGTTCCTCTTCAATGCGAAGAAGCTGGTTGTACTTAGCAACGCGCTCGGAGCGGGCAGGAGCACCGGTCTTGATCTGACCTGCGTTGGTTGCAACAGCAAGGTCAGCAATGGTGACGTCCTCGGTCTCACCTGAACGGTGGGAAACCATGCAACGGTAATCGTGGCGCTGAGCCATTTCCATAGCGTCGAGGGTCTCGGTCAGTGAACCAATCTGGTTTACCTTCACAAGGAGAGCGTTAGCTGCGCCCATTTCGATGCCCTTTGCAAGACGCTCGGGGTTGGTAACGAAGAAGTCGTCGCCAACAATCTGGACCTTGTCACCGATGGAATCGGTGAGGGTCTTGTATCCGTCCCAATCGTTCTCATCCAGGGGATCCTCAATAGAAACGAGGGGGTACTTAGCTACCAAATCAGCGTAGTACTTAGACATTTCGTCTGCGGTCTTCTTCTGACCTTCGAACTCGTATGCGCCGTCCTTGAAAAATTCTGAGGATGCGACGTCGAGAGCCAAAGCAATCTGCTCACCGGGCTTGTAGCCAGCCTTCTCGATTGCTTCAACGATGAGGTCAAGAGCTGCGGCGTTGGATTCGAGGTTAGGAGCGAAGCCGCCTTCGTCGCCCAAACCGGTTGCTAGACCGCGGTCGTGAAGAACTGACTTGAGGTTGTGGTAAACCTCAACGCCTGCGCGAAGAGCCTCAGAGTAGGTGTCGAAACCGATAGGAGCAATCATGAACTCCTGGATGTCAACGTTGGAATCAGCGTGTGAGCCACCGTTGAGGATGTTCATCATAGGTACAGGAAGTACGTGTGCGTTGGGACCACCGAGGTAACGGTACAGGGGCAGTGCAGATGCTTCGGCTGCTGCCTTTGCGGTTGCCAGGGAAACACCGAGGATAGCGTTTGCGCCGAGCTTGCCCTTGTTGTTGGTGCCGTCGAGCTTAATCATGGTACTGTCAACCAGGCGCTGATCGATAGCGTCGATGCCGATGATTTCTTCAGCAATCTCTTCAATCACAGACTGAACTGCGCCTTCGACGCTCTTGCCCTGGTAAACTTTCTTGTCGCCATCGCGGCGCTCTACGGCTTCCCATTCACCGGTGGATGCGCCGGAGGGTACAGCTGCGGTTCCCAAAGAACCGTCGTCCAGAAGAACCTCTACCTCAACAGTGGGGTTGCCTCGTGAATCAAGAATCTGACGTGCATGTACTGAGATAATTTCAGACATAATAAACGCTCCTTAGAAGCTTACAAAGATTGGCTATTGGTTAACCCGTAGCAAGTGTTGTCAAAAACCACGAGAGCCTCTTCCACTTCTTATTTTAGCAAAAAACCCACATAAGCACACAGGTTCGCAGTGATTCCATCCGACTAAATCGGGATTTTCTTTCCTTCAATTCAGCTTTTTCCCACGCATACCCACACACCCCGCCTTATTCCGAAGCAGAAAGACCGTCTTCAGCTTGAGCGATTACCCCTCGCGTATAGGCTCGCAACGCGCGTTCAGGGTCAAGCCCCTGAGCGCGTGCTCGTTGCACAGCAACAAACAAAAACGCTCCCAGCTCTTCTTCATTGCTTACTTCATCCAGCATCGGCGCTTGCTTGGATTCCTGCAGTTCCACCCCACCTTTGTCTGCTTTTGAGAGAGTTTTCTCTGCCAAAGATAGAGCGGGCAAATGAGGCGGAATACCGTCGAACACCGACGTTCTCTCCGGTTTTTCCAGCTTTTTGAGTTCGTCCCAGCGAGCCACGACGTCGTCGATGTCAGAAGATTCGCCCGCAAAGACGTGCGGGTGGCGTCTCTCCATCTTTTCGTTGAGTCCACGAATCACATCGACCACGGTGAACCGCTCATCCCCCGGCGTTTCCTGCGCAATGCGGGCATGAAAAACTACCTGTAGGAGCACGTCGCTCAGTTCTTCTTTAAGCAGATTTCGATTTACGCCCTGAGGAGCCTCAATTGCTTCGATCACTTCATACGCTTCTTCGATGAGGTAACGCACCAAAGATTCATGGGTCTGTTCCGCATCCCAGGGGCAGCCACCGGCTGAGCGCAATCGGTCCATCACCGCCACCAAACGGGCAAACTCCTGAGCGGCCTGCTGAGTAACTTTTTCGTGGTTTTCCATCAATTCTTTCCCCGGTAGACGTACGGCACATTAATTTTTTACTCACTCAGTATTGTGCTTTTAACTCTGACCCTGTGATTGCGCCTGGATGAGTTTCAGATAGGGACCTTGCACCGAACGCGTCAGCATCTGCTTCTCGTCCATCGAAATAAAAGCACCCTCGATTGCGTTCATGGTCAGCTCAAAAAATTCATTGGCTCCGTATCCAAAATTTTGCGCCAGTTCAGTGAATTCGCGGGTCATGCTGGTGCCACTCATCAGGCGGTTATCGGGTCCCACTGCCACCGAGAAACCAGCATCTCGCAAGAGAGTTATCGGATGTTCCTTGATAGTTCGAGCGAACTCGCTCTGACTTACTTTGCCTTCATGCACAGCATAAGCGGCGTCGGTATGCAGATTGGAGCAGGGGCAGACTTCCAAAGTAATACGGCGGTCTTTCACCCAGCTAGCAACCTGCCCCAGCTGCAAAATGGGATCAGTGGGATTCATGCCCGGCATTAGTTCCCCGATCGGATCGACGTCGGCAACCGTGGTGTAAGAGAAATCTTCGGTAATACGGACGCCGTGACCTAAACGCAGAGCACGACCCTGCAAGAGCGCCGAACGAATAGATTCAATTCCCGCTGCCTCACCAGCATGCAAGGTGACGGGCATGAAATTTTCTGCGACATAATCCAAAGCGCTCTGATGATATGCGCAGTCAAAACCGTCTTCAGGGCCAGCAAGATCAAAACCTACCACCCCAATCCGGCGATGGCGCACGGCTGCTTGCGCCACCTCTAGCGAGCGGTCATTTTGCCGCATAGCGCAAACTAGTTGGTTGACCAAGACGCGGCCACCGTGTTCGGCAACGAATTCCATGCCTTCCATCAGACCGTCTGCAACGGCTTCAATTGCTTCGTCCAGGCTCATGCCGCCTGCGGTATGAAGTTCCGGTGCCCACCGTACCTCGCCGTACACCACACCGTCACCCGCCAATGTTAAAACATGCTCTTTAGCTACACGACGCAGATGTTCAGGTCGTTGAGTCAGAGCCACGGTGTGGGAGAACGTCTCTAAATAGCGATCCAGCGAGCGCGAATCAGATGCCTCTTCAAACCAAGTTTGGAGGGCAGCGGGGTCGGTTGCAGGCAGTTCGTATCCAATTTCCTGCGCGATTTCAATCATGGTCTGGGGCTGCAGTCCCCCATCTAAATGATCGTGCAAACATACTTTAGGGAGGGTCTGAATCCAGCTGAAATCTGCCGAGGGTGAGGTGCTCATATCGTCCTGTTAATCGTTCCGGTTAACCTAAAATGGTCGGGCTATCCTTTCAAGGATAGCCCGACCATTCTTATCTATGTTTTAGAGAGTCCACGAGGCCAAAGCGCGGTTCATGTGGTCGGGGATGTTTGCCCCGGTGCGGGGGAACATACGTAGTTCCTCTACATACTGCTGAGCGGGTAGTTCGTCAGAGTATTTAGCGAAAGCGCCTTCATTCTGGTAATCGAACTTTACCTGCGGCGGAATGCCGGGGGTCAGGCGGATGCTCATAGCCAGCGGCGACCCAAAACCTTCCTTGTAGGAATCAGCTTTGAGTTGCAGAACGTTGAGCTCGTCTTCGGGAATCAGGTCAAAGGTTCGTTTCTGATCCCAGAAACCGCCCTGGCGGACGTGGGTTAATGCATCGTAGTACGAGCCCAGAGTTCGAATACGAATCAGCACGGTAGAGACATCGCGAGCTGAACCGTTCTCTCCGAAGAGAGCTTTTTGAACGCCAGCAAGTCGGTTGACTACCTCTGCTTCGGTCAACACCAGGTTGCCTTCGGCAAGATTGGTGGTGGACGGCTTGGAGAAAGTACCACCGGTTGCTGAGAAGGACGGCGCTACGTCCACTCCGCTGGCAGCCTCAGGGACCTCAGCAGCAACAGTCTGTGAGGATGACGAAGCGGCAGGAGTGTGTGGCTGCATAACTGTGAATCGACCTGCTGCAGAAGTTGCGACTGTCTTCTCACCAGCGCCAGCAGTGTTCTTATCCTGGTGAGTGCGAGGGGCTTGACTCGTCTGCTCAGATGCAGTCTCTTCTTCCCACTCATCATCCACGTAGTCGGGCATAGTGGCAGTAGCCAAAGAAATACCGGGGGCTGAGGTCACAGCAGGTGCCTCAGAGGAGCTTCGCTGGTCATTGCGGGTTTGCTCTGATCCCTGAATGTCCTTCTCTGCATGTGATGCGCTGTGCGTATCAAGTTCAGTTGATTCAATGCGGGCGTTCTGGGAGGAATGGTCCTCCAGCTCATCGACAACATCGCGACTTTGAACGAAACGGGTCTCCTCGAGTTCCTCAGAGATTGCTTCCTCTTCAGCAGGGCTCAAGGAATTCAACGCACCGGCGTTCCCCTCAGGCTCACCATCGCTGACGAACGGGTTATCTTCATCCGCGACATCCTCGGTGGTGCCCGCAGATGCATCCGAAGAATCAGCCGTAGATGTGCGTTCGTCGTTCTCCACATCGTTTTTCTCGGTGCCGAAAGCTACAGCCTTGAAACTTTCCTGTGCTGCAGGAGGCTCCTCTTCAGTAGTAATTCGCTGAGAAACGCGGCTCAAACGATCCTGTGCAGAAAAAGCAGACTTCTCTTCTTCTTTATCTGCTACAGCAAAACGAGAATGCTCCTGTGCCGGTTCGGTCTCGTCCTGCTCGTCGAAAGGAGACACAACGCCTGCAGGAACCGTGTACTGCAAGTTATGGCTAGTGCCCATCTCGGTGTTCAAGAAGGACGCCTGCACGTTTGAGTCCTCAGAACCGTCCAGCACAATCAGAGCACGGTTAAAGGGGCCGCGAGCGCCTTTTTCTTCATCTACATACAGCTGAGCAATGCCATCGAACCACTCATTGCCTGGAACAACCACAGTTTCTTCAAGTTCCTGGCCGTTCTCATGCAGAGTCAGGTTCATGTCATTACCATTTTGCTTCAAATCCAAAGTCAGCTCACCACTGCCTTTTTTGCGCATCATTTGAGCGACGGCGTAGAGACCAGAACCCTTCTCCAAAGTATGGGAGGGGGCTGATACCTTTGAAGCGGTCTGCGCAGTGGGGGCTGCATCTGCGGAACCAACGGGCTGGTCGGAACGATCCGATACCAGCGGTTCTTGTGGTTCCTCTCGTTTACGACGGCTAAAAAGTCCCATAGTTTTTCACTTCCTGTGAGTTGAGAACAATCGATAACTTCAAGCTTATAAGGCAAGACTACTTTTCTGGTGCACCGACCTTACCCAGAATCAGAGGCTGAGGCACAAATTCGCCGCCAATTGACCAGGCGCCGTCCAACGCTTCCACCGCGCGTTCGAAACGTTCCGGGGTGTCTGTCATCAACGTCAGCAAGGGCTGGCCCTTTTCGACGGGGTCTCCGGGTTTGGCGTGCAACTTGATTCCTGCTGCCGCTTGAACCGTATCTTCCTTGCGTTCTCGGCCAGCACCTAGACGCCAAGATGCTATGCCCACAGCCAGCGCATCTAGCTCAGTGAGAGTGCCTGACTCTTCAGCAACCACGGTATGAGTTTCTTTCGGCTGCGGCAGAGCTGCATCGGGATCCCCACCCTGGTCGGTAATCATACGGCGCCACACGTCCATTGCCCGCCCGTCCTTCAAGGCCTCAGCAGGATCCTCTTCCACGCCCGACGCCGCCAGCATTTCACGGGCAAGCTCTACGGTTAGCTCCACGACGTCGGCGGGTCCGCCTCCGGCAAGAACCTCCACAGATTCCTTCACCTCAATGGCATTACCTACTGCCAAACCCAGCGGCGTATTCATGTTGGTCAAAAGAGCCGAAGTTCTTACCCCGGCATCCATACCCAGAGCAACCATCGTTTCAGCAAGCTCCCGCGCACGTTCACTATCCTTCATAAACGCGCCAGAGCCCACCTTCACATCCAACACCAGCGAACCGGTTCCTTCAGCAATTTTCTTGGACATGATAGAACTTGCAATCAGCGGAATCGCCTCAACGGTTGAGGTAACGTCTCGCAAGGCATAGAGCTTCTTATCCGCAGGAGCCAACCCCGAACCTGCCGCGCAGATGACAGCCCCGGTACTTCCCAAAATCTCCATCGTGCGCTCATTCGATAGATTCGCCTGCCACCCGGGAATTGATTCCAGCTTGTCGAGGGTTCCACCGGTATGACCCAGCCCTCGGCCGCTCAACTGGGGAACCGCTACCCCATAGACCGCCACCAGGGGTGCCAACGGGAGCGTAATCTTATCGCCCACTCCCCCGGTGGAATGTTTATCACTGGTCGCAATTTTCTTTCCCGGGCCGACCAGGGACGAGAAGTCTAGGCGCTCGCCAGATCGAATCATCGCCTCAGTCCACCGAGAGATTTCTGCCCGGTTCATTCCGTTGAGAAAGATTGCCATGGCAAGGGAACTCATTTGTTCATCAGCAACGACGCCGCGTGTATAGGCATCGATAACCCAGTCAATTTGTTGGTTGCTGAGAACTTCGTGATCTCTCTTAGCTCGAATAACCTCTACAGCGCTGAAGGGCTCATGGTTACTCATATGTAATCTCCTCTATCTGTACGTTCACCGGATCCATCGAGTGCCCGACCATTTCTTTTAGAGTACGAAAGATTGAGGAGCAGTGCCAGAACGCAGGTTGAGGTTTATCCAGAAGGTTTCAAGCCGCTCAGCAAGTACAGGATTGGTGAAAGACTCCTAAGCTAATTTCTCTGGACCAAAAGCGTCCGGAAGCATCTGCTCAATCGTGCGGATGCCGCTCACGCTCCGAATGAGCATTCCTGGCGCCGCATGCTCGAAGAGTAGCTGCCGACACCGACCGCAGGGCATCAGCGCCTGACCATCGCCGTCAACACACGCAAATGCAACCAGTTTGCCTCCGCCCGTCCTAAATAAATCAGAAACGAGCGAGCACTCTGCGCAGAGGGTAATGCCTAATGAGGCGTTCTCGATATTGCAGCCGATTACGATTCGCCCGTCTTGCGTCAGTGCTGCTGCGCCTACTGCATAGTTCGAATAGGGAGAGTAGGAGTTTTTCATAGCTACTGTAGCTACGGCGGTGAGCTCATCCCAGTCAATTTTTGGAGTATCTGCCATTGGTTTTCTCTCTTTCGGGTTGAGGACTGAGAGTAAAAGGCCGCGCTTTCGAAGAGTTCCGAAAGCGCGGCATTATTTTCATCAAGGTATTAGCCCTTGATGTAGGGCTGACCGGACGCCGCAGGACCGCGTGAGCGACCGACGACGCCGGCAACTGCCAAGATAGTGACGACGTACGGAAGCATTGCCAAGAACTCTGCCGGAATCGCTGTGCCCAGGATAGACAGGATGAACTGCATTTGGAGCGAGAATCCGAAGAGGATTGAAGCAAATAGAGCCCCCATGGGCTTCCAGCGACCAAAAATCAAAGCCGCCAAAGCAATGTAGCCTTGGCCCGCCGTCATATCGGCGTTGAAGGAGCTCACCGAAACGAGTGTGAAGAACGCGCCGCCCATACCGGCAACCGCGCCTGCCCACAAAACGTTGGTGAAGCGCAAACGGTTGACGTTGACGCCAAGGGTATCTGCTGCCTTGGGATGCTCGCCTACCGCGCGAGTGCGCAAGCCCCATTTGCTCTTGTTCAAAGCAAACCAAATGAGAGCAACCACAATGTACATGAGATACACAAGCACCGACTGGTTGAACAGAACCGGGCCCACCACGGGAATCTGAGAGAGTACAGGAATCTCAAACGATGGCAGTTTAGGAGCCGAGTTGAGGTTCTGGGCATCGGGCTGGAGCACGCGAGTAAAGAGGAATCCGGTCAGACCGGATACCAAGACATTCACCACAACACCCACGATGGTCTGGTCCACAATGTATTTGATGGAGAACAGTGCCAGCAAGAAAGAAACGAGAACGCCACCGAGCATTGCAGCCAGCAGACCTGCCCAGGGGTTATGGGTGATTGAACCTACCAGTACAGCGGAGAAAGCGCCAAAGAGTAGCTGACCTTCAATAGCGATGTTGACGATACCTGAACGCTCACACAGCAAACCGCCCATTGACCCAAAAATCATAGGAATCGATAGCGCTAGACCGCCAGAGAGCAGGTTGATCAGCGAAACTTCAGAGCTCTTAGCGGAGCCAATCGCCCAGACCAAGATGAAGAGGATAAAGAATACCCAGAAGACGGCGGTGAGGCCCTTACCGAGTTTCTTGCCCGAGTTCATCTGTACCGCTGAAAGCGCTGCGATAGCCAGCAGAACGAGGATAGCAATCCAACCGAAAGCGGTCGCAGAGAAGGTGAGGTTGGGAATATTCGCCCAGGTGATGCCGTCTGAAAGGCGGAATGTCACGTCGTTGTGGGGAGCTTTGAAAGCTACCAGCAAGAGTGCAACTAGAGCGAGTACACCAAAAATAATGGTGTTTTTCCAGTTTTTCACTACAACGGTTTCTTCCACAGGCACAGTATCAATAGTTGCTGCACTCATTTACTTTGCCTCCGCTACGGCTTTTGAAGAAGCCTTCTTTTTCTTGGGCTTGGACGGATCGGGAAGTCTAAAGATAGACCGGACCAGCGGCGGGGCTGCAATGAAGAGAACAATCAGAGCCTGCACGACGAGCACGAGGTCGATTGGAGTTCCTGTTTCTACCTGCATGGAGACACCGCCGGCGCGGAATGCGCCGTAGAGCAAAGCTGCGAAGAAAGTACCCCACGGGGTCGAACGCCCTAGCAGCGCCACGGTAATGGCGTCGAATCCGAAGGATGCCGCGACGCCGGTGGTCAGCACACGCTCGGTGCCTGCCACCTGCGCGCTACCGGCAAGACCAGCCAGTGCACCGGCAATAACCATCACCAAAATGTAACCCGATGCTACCGAGATACCGGCAGTTCTAGCCGCGTGGGGGTTAGCACCGACCGCGCGAAGGCGGAAACCAATGGTGGAGCGATTCATCAACCAGGACACAAAGATAACTGCCAGCACTGCAATGACGAAGCTCCAGTTGAGCCGGAAACTGTGTCCGAAGAGCTTGGGGAAGATAGCGTAATCTTCGAAGCTCGGTGAAATAGGGTTGGTGTTACCGGGGCGCTGCAAAAGCGGGGTCTTGAGTAAATAGAGCAGAAGATTGACCGCAATGTAGTTGAGCATAATCGAAAGGATAACCTCGTGAGCTCCGGTTTTTGCTTTCAGCAAGCCCACCAGACCGCCCCAGAGACCGCCACCGAGGATACCACCGAGAACGATCAGCGGAAGCATAATGAAGAGGGGGAGCTGCCAGGTAATCGCAACGTAAGTTGAAACGATAGCGCCCAAAATAATCTGACCCTGCGCACCGATGTTGAACAAGCCGGTACGGAAAGCAATTGCAACCGCCAGGCCAGCCAAAATCAGCGGAGTCGCCACGGTAAGAGTTTCCATGAAAGGGTAAATCGCTTTAGTAAACGATTTTGCTTCATAATTGAAAATGGAACCGCGGAACATCGCTAGGTAAGCTTCGGACGCTGCTTTCCACGCTGCAGAGAGAGTGTCCATGGGGCGAGCAAAGAAGTAACCTGCGGCTTTTTGGGTAGCAGGGTCAGTAATTGCAATGAGCAAACCGCCCACTACCAACGCGGCAACCATTGCACCAATGGAGAGACCAATACCGCCACCGGCAATCCGAGTAAATAGCGAAGGCTTTTCGTGCTCCTGCATCTGCGGATTGGGGGTAGAAGGAGTTGGCTGGCTCTCAGTTCCTAAGGTGGTAGCGCTCTGCGCTACCGATGCCGCAGAATCGAGGGGAACAGATGAATTTGCTGTACTCATGGGGTATCTCCTTCTGCCCAGGGAAGTACGGACTGATCAGCGGTGTGTTCTGCTTTATCTGCTCGAACAGAACCTGTTGTCTCTGGTGTGGTTGTTTCTAAGTCCGCGTCAGTTGCCGGTACAGATTCACGGGCTTCTTCGTAGGTTGCCCCAGCCATCATCTGCCCCAAAACGTTACGGGGAGTGTCGTTGGGAACAATACCCATCAACTCACCGTGGAAAAAGACTGCGATACGGTCTGCTAGCGCGTAAACCTCATCGAGTTCGGTGGAGACGATAATAACGGGAATACCCTTATCTCGTTCCGCCACAATGCGTTTGTGAATAAATTCGATAGAGCCGACGTCGACGCCGCGGGTAGGCTGCGAGGCAACAAAAAGTTGCAAATCGCGGGTAAGTTCACGAGCGACCACAATCTTCTGCTGGTTGCCGCCGGAGAGGGTTGATGCCGCGTCATATTTATTTCCCACGCGGATGTCGTACTCTTGAACCGCATGGTCAGCGTTTTGAGCGATGGCAGAGCGGTTGAGAGTTCCTGCTGAGGAGAATTCTTTGCGGTCGAAAAGATCGAGAATGAGGTTTTCTGCGATAGAGAAGGACCCGACCAGCCCGTCGGTGCTACGGTCTTCGGGGACAAATCCCACGCCAGCGCGAAGAACTTGACGGGTGTTAAGCCCCAGCAGTTCGGTGGAGTTAATCTTCATCGAGCCGGTAGCTTTGGGGTGCATACCGATAATGGTTTCGGTCAGCTCTGTCTGCCCGTTGCCCTGCACGCCTGCTATCGCAAGGATTTCGCCACCCCGGACGGTGAAATTAACGTCCTTCAGCAGCGGTACGCCCTGGTCTGATACCAGATTAAGGTTTGAAACCGAGAAAGCTTGGTCGGTGAGGTGTGGCTGGTCTTTATCAACGACCAACTGGACGTTTTTGCCCACCATCAGTGCGGCGAGCTCGTTCGTTGATGCGCTGGGATCAGCGTTTCCCACTACCTTGCCGCGGCGAATAACGGTAATTTCATCTGAAATTTCACGCACTTCTCGCAACTTATGCGAAATGAACACCAAAGATTTACCGTCTTGGCGTAGCTGACGCATGATTCCCAACAACTGATCTGTTTCAGCGGGGGTCAATACAGCCGTGGGCTCGTCCAAAATCAAGACCTCGGCGTCGCGCACGAGCGCCTTGATAATCTCCACTCGCTGCTGGACGCCGACGGGGAGGTCTTCGACGATTGCATCAGGGTCTACTGCGAAACCGTAGCGGTCAGAAATTTCCCGAATTTTCTTGCGAGTTGCTTCAAGGTTGAGACGGCCTCCGCTGGTCTCCTCAGCGCCCAAAGCAATATTTTCAGCCACGGTGAAAACGGGAACGAGCATAAAGTGCTGGTGCACCATACCGATTCCAGCAACCATCGCATCAGAGGGGCCCTTAAAGTTTACGGGCTGATCATTAATAAAAATCTGGCCTTCAGTGGGCTCGTAGAGACCATAGATGACGTTCATCAGGGTTGATTTACCCGCACCGTTTTCACCCAAGAGGGTATGGACAGTTCCAGGTTCAACCACTAAGTCAATGCGGTCATTCGCGGTAAAATCACCAAAACGTTTGGTGACCTGTCGCAATTCGAGTTTCATCGACGCGCTTTCTTGTTCAGCAGGAAGAGGTGTTTAGCATGAGCGTATCAAAGCGGCCCGACCGCGCAAAAGGTTGCCGGTCGAGCCGCTTCGATAAGGAACTCACACTTTATTTGGTGGGGGTGCCGTCGGTCTTTACGGTGATTTCACCGGAGACAATCTTGTCCTTGATGGTATCGAGCTCGGACTTGGTTTCGGAGGAAACCTTATCCTCGAAGTTGTGGAAAGGAGCTAGACCAACGCCGTCGTTCTGGAGGGTGCCGATGTACTTCTCGTTGGTGAATTTGCCGTCAATGTCGTCCTTGATGGTGGATTCAACAGCTTCCTTCATCTTCTTCTGAACAGAGGTAAGGATGATGTCCTGGTAGTTAGGGTTAGTCTCATAGCCATCGGAGTCAACCCAAATAACAGATGCAGGTGCATCTGAGTGGGACTTATTGTACTCGGTTACAGCTTCGAGAGTACCGGCGCCCACAGGACCAGCAACGGGCATAATGATGTCTGCACCCTGATCAAGGAAGTTCTGGGTTAGAGTCTTACCCTTGGTCTGGTCGGTGAAGTCACCGGTGAAGGAATCGGTACCCAGAACCTTGACGTCCTTGTTCTTTTCCTTGTTGTAGTAGTCAACACCCTGCTTGAAACCCTGGGTGAAAATAGTAACGGTAGGCATCTCAGCGCCACCGTAGGTTGCTACCTTGCCTGTCTTGGACTGAGCTGCTGCCAAGTAACCTGCCTGGAAAGCTGCCTGAGCCGTATCGTAAACGATGGGGCGAACGTTGTCCGCTTCGATAGAACCATCATCGACAATCGCGAAGTGAATGTCGGGGTTATCCTGAGCGGCCTGCTTGGTAGTATCAGCCAGAGCGAAGCCAACGCTGATGATGGTGTTGCAGTTGCTCTGAACGAGCTTACTCATGTTGGGGTTGAAGTCAGCAGCTGATTCAGACTGTGATTCAGACATCTGAATGCCGTAATCTTCTTTAGCTGCGGTAACGCCCTTGTAGGAGTTCTCGTTGAAGGACTTATCGTCAAAGCCACCCTCATCAGAGATAATGCATGCCTTGTAGTCTGAAGCTTCTTTGTTTGAGGAAGAAGATTCTTCAGGTGCGGCACCGCAACCTGCCAAGAGAAGTGCTGAAATACCGAGTACGGTACCTGTTGCTGCAAAACGTGAGCGAGTAGCCATGTGAGAACTATCCCTTCGTGTGTGTGATACAGAAGTGCAGAGTAGCTGATGCCGGCAGTATGTGCTCTACCTGCTCAGTTGCATTCTGTGTTTCGAGATACACGTTAATAGTAATGGGTGAATCGCCTCTGTACAGCCACTATTCATCTTTTTAATACCGATTAGTAATCTGGCCTCACCTTTTATCGTTGATTTTTTCTATCCGTAGTAGCTCGATGAACGAAACTGCTCTGCAGAGAGCTTGGCAATTTCCCAGCGGACCGCCCGCAACGCAGTCGATGCCATGACCTGCACACCGCATTTGATGGCGTGCTCGTCGGGATTATAGTCATCGCGGTGCAAATCGTAGGTCGGGCCGCCAGGGGTACGAGTGCCCAAGCGAATCATCGATCCAGGTACTTCTTGCAACATCCAAGCGAAGTCTTCTCCGCCCATCGACTGCTCTACCAGCACCACAGAGTCCTCCCCCAGTTCAGCGCGTGAGGCAGTCTCTACCATGGTGGTTTCATCTTCTGTATTAACTACAGGAGGGACGCCGCGAATATGCTCGACCTCCGCCTTCACGCCATAGGGCGCGGCAACCTGTTCGATGACGTCGTCGAGGATTTCTCCTGCGCGGTACCAAGCATCGGCGTCGAGGCAGCGCATGGTCCCTGCCATAAAGCCTTCGGAAGGAATTGCGTTGGGAGCCACGCCCGCTTCAATCTGTCCCCAGGCAACCAATACGCCCGAACGTACATCCATGCGACGCGAGAGAACCGCAGGCACGTTGATTGCTATCTGGCTCATGGCGTAGATGAGGTCTTCGGTCAGGTGCGGGCGGGAGGTGTGCCCACCGTGGCCACTGAGTCTAATTTTGATGGTGTCTGATGCCGAGGTAATGGCACCGATGCGCGTACCGATCTTTCCTACGTCCACCTTCGGCTCGCAGTGAAGAGCGAATGCGCGGGGAATATTCTTGAGCACGCCTTGCTCAATCACTTGAACTGCTCCACCGGGTAACTGCTCTTCTGCGGGTTGAAAAATGACGCGCACGGTGCGACCCAGCGGAGCTTCCTCATTGAGCTGGTGCAAAGCAATCGCAACTCCCAACATGACGGTCTGGTGAATATCGTGCCCACATGCATGCATGACGCCGGGGTTCTGCGAGGTGAACTCTAACCCTGTGGTTTCGAGGATAGGTAGCGCATCTATATCCGCGCGCAGAGCGACCGCATAAGGGCCGCCCCCAATGTCCACGAAACAACCGGTGCCCTCAAACCGTTGTGGTTTCATGCCCGCTGCCTCAAGTTGCGCAACAATGCGTTCAGTCGTATTGAACTCCATGAAAGACAGCTCAGGGTTCTGGTGCACGGCACGGCGGAACTCGATGAGTTGGGGAAGAATCTCTTGCACACGAGATTCGAATGCCGAACCAGATACGTCAAGAAGTGTTACTGCAGATGTTGGAGCCATTCAAATACCATAGCGCGAAAGCTTTTCATTCGCTGGCTTGGGAAGATCTGTTAACTTCCGCAAAGTTTATGACAGATTGTTACGCGTAGCTTTTCTGGATGCCGCGGCGCGATTGGTCAACCCTCCGCCCGGCATGGCGTTGGAAAGCACTCCCCCTTAAAACCCAGGAGCCCGCCACTCATCAAAGAGTAGCGGGCACCTGTGAGAAGCCTATGCGTTAGAAGGAGCGAGCTAAAATAGCCTGCTTCACTTCAGCAATTGCTTTGGTGATCTCAATACCACGAGGGCAAGCCTCGGTGCAGTTGAAGGTGGTACGGCAACGCCATACACCCTCTTTGTCATTGAGGATTTCCAAACGCATATCGCCGGCGTCATCACGAGAATCGAAGATGAAACGGTGGGCGTTCACAATCGCTGCAGGACCAAAGTACTGACCGTCGGTCCAGAACACGGGGCACGATGAAGTACACGCTGCACACAAGATGCACTTGGTGGTGTCATCGAAACGCGCGCGGTCAGCCTGTGACTGGTATCGTTCGCGCTCAGGTTCGTGGCTGTCATTGACCAAGAAGGGCATGACCTCGCGATATGCCTGGAAGAAAGGCTCCATATCAACGATAAGGTCTTTCTCACAGGGCAAACCCTTGATGGGTTCCACAGTGATGGGTTTGGACAAGTCAAGATCCTTCAACAAGGTCTTGCACGCCAGACGGTTACGACCGTTGATACGCATGGCATCCGAACCACAAATACCGTGAGCGCACGAGCGACGGAAAGACAGTGAACCGTCGATTTCCCACTTCACCTTGTGCAACACGTCAAGTACACGGTCGGTGCCGAACATCTGAACTTTGAATTCGTCCCAGTGAGCTTCTTCAGAGATTTCTGGGTTGTAGCGACGAATTTGAACGGTGACGTCGTAGGACTTGATACCGTTCTCACCCTCGCCGTTCTCCGACGCAATCGAAACCTTTGACTCAGGCTCGCGTGCCTCAAAATCGCTCTTGGGAGCTGTGTTTGCTGCTGTTGATGCCATTTTAGTACTTACGCTCCATCGGTTCGTAGCGAGTAAAGATTACGGGCTTGGTGTCAAAACGCAGACCTGCAATACCCTCAAGCTCGGCTTCTTCGTCCAAGTAAACCATCGAGTGCTTCATGAAGTTCTCATCGTCACGGTCAGGGAAATCCTCACGGAAGTGACCACCGCGAGATTCCTGGCGGTGCAGAGCAGCAACCGACATCACCTTAGCCAGCTCTAGCAAGAAGCCAAGTTCAACTGCTTCCAGGAGGTCAAGGTTAAAACGCTTGCCCTTGTCCTGAATGGAGATGTTCTTGTAACGCTCTTCAAGACGGGTAATGGTGTTGATGGCGTTGTGGATGGTCTCAGCGGTACGGAAGACCTGCATGTCGG
Organism: Rothia sp. ND6WE1A; assembly: GCF_001683935.1. Lineage (NCBI taxonomy): Bacteria > Bacillati > Actinomycetota > Actinomycetes > Micrococcales > Micrococcaceae > Rothia > Rothia sp. ND6WE1A. The sequence continues at coordinate 37,478 of NZ_LXTU01000071.1, forward strand.
CGTCCATGACGTCCTGCAGTTCCTTGCGGATTTCGCCTACCTTTTCAGTGCCATTGCCATCGCGCAGCATGGAGAGCAAAGCCAAGGTCTTATCTGCGGCGTCTTCGGGGACGGGCAAGTACTCAGCGGTGTTTGCATATTCCGCTGCCTTGATACCGGCGCGCTTACCGAACACGTTGATGTCGAGCAGGGAGTTGGTGCCCAAACGGTTTGAACCGTGGACAGAAACACACGCTACTTCACCAGCGGCATAGAGACCGGGGATGGTCTCTTCGGAGTTAGCGAAAACCTCGGCGTCAATGTTAGTGGGGATACCACCCATTGCGTAGTGAGCCGTGGGGAATACCGGAACGGGCTCGGTGTAGGGCTCAACACCCAGATAAGTACGGGCGAACTCGGTAATATCGGGTAGCTTTGCGTCGATATGAGCGGGTTCCAGGTGGGTAAGATCCAGCAGAACGTAGTCTTTGTTGGGTCCGCAACCGCGGCCTTCGCGAACTTCGTTAGCCATCGAACGAGCCACGATGTCACGAGGAGCAAGGTCTTTAATGGTAGGAGCGTAACGCTCCATGAAGCGCTCACCCTCGGAGTTGCGGAGAATACCGCCCTCACCACGGGCTGCTTCAGAAACCAGAATGCCCAAACCGGCAAGACCTGTCGGGTGGAACTGAACGAATTCCATGTCTTCCAGTGGGATGCCGTTGCGTAGCGCAATCGCCATGCCGTCACCGGTGAGGGTGTGAGCATTCGAAGTGGTCTTGAAAATCTTTCCACAACCACCAGATGCAAAGACAACAGACTTTGCCTGGAAAACGTGAACGTCGCCAGTTGCCAGATCGTACGTTACGACGCCAGCAGGACGGCGGTTTCCGTCTTCGTCGTCAACCATGACCAGATCCAGTACGTAGTACTCGTTGAAGAATTCAACGTTGTGCTTGACGCAGTTCTGATAAAGAGTCTGAAGAATCATGTGTCCGGTACGGTCCGCTGCATAGCATGCGCGACGAACCGGCGACTTACCGTGATCGCGGGTGTGGCCACCAAAGCGACGCTGGTCAATACGACCCTCAGGGGTGCGGTTGAAGGGAAGACCCATCTTTTCAAGATCCAGCACAGCGTCAATAGCTTCTTTAGCCATGACCTCTGCGGCATCCTGATCAACAAGGTAGTCTCCACCCTTGATGGTGTCAAAGGTATGCCATTCCCAGTTGTCTTCTTCAACATTTGCAAGTGCTGCGCACATACCGCCCTGCGCTGCACCGGTGTGTGAACGGGTGGGGTAAAGCTTGGTGAGAACAGCAGTGCGGGCACGCTGACCGGACTCAATAGCCGCGCGCATACCGGCGCCACCAGCGCCAACAATCACTACATCGTACTTATGTACCTGCATTGAATAATGCTCTTTTCTAAATCTTTTTCGACTCTCGGATTACGGTGCGGGGCAGAACGAAGGAAGAAGTTCTGCGGGGCTACCGGTGGGGCAGGGGGTAAAGGTGAAAATCACCAAGGTGCCAACCAGCAGAACGAATGCCGCTGCCAGGAAGAGAATCAGCTTGAGCCAGAAGCGAGTGCTGTCTTTTTCTGCGTAATCCATGATGATGGTGCGAATACCGTTGGTGCCATGCAACATTGCCAGCCACAACAACAACGCATCCCAGACCTGCCAGAAGGGGTTGGCCCATTTGCCGCCCACAAAGCCGAAGTCGATGCTATGAACGCCGTCGCCCAACATCAGGTTCACAAAGAGGTGACCGAAGATGAGGACTACGAGAATAACGCCAGAGACGCGCATGAACAACCAAGCCAACATTTCAAAGTTATTGCGCTTTGAATTGGAGCGGTTGTACTTGATGCCGTTGACCACATTGTCATTACTACGCGGCGCGGAAATACGGGGTTTAAGAGGAGTAGCCATGGAACGATTAACCTCCGAAAGTGTTCATGAGGTGGCGGATGAGGAAAGGAATCATGACGACTGCCCACAGAACAAGAACGCCCCAGAGCATTCCTTTCTGGTTTTTTGCACCGTTCTTCCAAAAGTCAATCAGAATGATACGGACGCCGTTGAATGCGTGGTACACGATGGCAGCTACGAGCACTGCCTCGCCAAGCCCCATCACGGGGTTCTTGTAAATGCTCATGATGGCGTTGTAAGCCTCTGGGGACACACGAACCATTGCGGTATCTAGGACGTGCACCAAAAGGAAGAAGAAAATCGCAATACCGGTAATGCGATGGGCTACCCATGACCACATGCCTTCACGGCCGCGATATAGGGTGCCTTTGGAGTTGCTAGGCACTGAATAACCTCCTGAGAGTTGCCTATGGGGACCCACATACGCCTTTGTATGGGGGTGCATGTGATTCCCTAAACAGCAAGAAAGGACTGTCTACTACTGTCAAAGATTACCAGGTCAGATTGACCTTTACTGACACCCTGTACACTATAAATTCCGCTAAAATTCAGGAAATTAGGCCATTAAATTGTTCGCGAATTGTATTTTTGCTCGTAATAGCGGGGATTAGTCGGCGATGAGTGAGCTAGCCCATGAGTGTAATGAGTGTATTAAAAGCTGTTTTTTCAGGTTTATGACGTAAAGCTCTGTATTCTATTACATGATGAGAACTCCACTAGAACGATTTTACCCGCTGATTCCAGCCGGAGGCGTTGGATCCCGCCTTTGGCCCATGTCGCGCGCAAAAGCCCCCAAATTCTTGCTTGACCTCACCGGAAGTGGCGATTCCCTCATTCGCCAGACCTATGACCGTCTAGTGGATTTGGCTTCCGATACCGTGATGGTCGTGACCGGCGAATCGCACGCGAACGCAGTCACCCAGCAGATTAGTGAACTGCGCGGTTCCGACATCGTTTTGGAACCCTCCCCCAAGGATTCCGCTGCCGCTATTGGTCTTGCCTGTGCGATCCTTTACAAGAGGGATCCAGAGGCGATTATTGGCTCTTTTGCAGCCGATCACGTGATTGATCCTGTCGCTGAATTTCACAAAGTTGTTCGCGAGGCAGTGGAAACAGCTGCTACCGGAAAAATCGTAACCATTGGTATCACACCCTCCGCACCATCGACCGCATTTGGTTACATCCGCGCCCGGACGTCGCTCAAAATTGAGGGCGCGCCGTCTGCCCTTGCTGTTGATTCGTTTGTCGAAAAGCCTGACGCCGCAACTGCTACAAAGTATGTCAAGTCGGGCGAGTACACCTGGAATGCAGGCATGTTTGTAGCTCCTGCGCAGCTCATGCTTGTTCACTTAGAGAAGAATCAGCCTGAATTATTTGCAGGTATTTCACGCATTTCCGAAGCGTGGGATACCCCCCAGCGAGAAGATGTCATGAACGCCGTCTGGCCTACTCTACCCAAGATTGCCATTGACTATGCCGTCGCAGAACCTGCCGCTGCTGCAGGCGACGTCGCCATGGTTCCCGGATCCTTTAGCTGGGATGATGTGGGAGATTTCGATGCCGTCACGCGCCTGAGCCAAGAAAAGAGCGGGGAAACCATGACTATTCTCGGTGATAATCAGAATATTCTGACCCAAACTTCTACCGGCATTATTTCTTCGGATACCCAGCGGTGCATATCGGTCATCGGCATGGAAAACGTGGTGGTAATTGATACCAAAGACGCTCTCTTGGTCACCAACCGCAAAGATGCCCAGAAAGTAAAAGATACGGTCGCCGAGCTAAAATCTCGCGACCTCACTGAGCTTCTTTAGAATACTTTCGATTTCAACCCGCCACTGGCCATGTGGCGG